>CAMGFA010000030.1 GCA_946055165.1 uncultured Bacteroidales bacterium | reverse complement strand
AGGACAAGCCGCAGCGCGCATCGCCTGAAAGCCATGACCCTGGCCGCCCCGCAGCACAATTGTCACAAATAGGTCATCGGGCGAGCGCAGCTTGGCCCATGAAGAGACTTTGAAATGACCATCAAGTTGACTTTACCAGCAAAATGACACAGCCAGCAAAGCAAAATGCCCAGCAAAGTGGGAGAAAGCATCAAGCGGGGAGTGTTTCAGGGCAGCGAGGAAAGAGAATCGGGGCTTGATGTTGTGGCGATTTTTCATTATATTTGTAGGCTATGTTATTTTTGAACGATATTAACCATCACATAATAAAAAGGACAGCGGGAAAAGTCCTCGCTGCAATGGTGCTTGCGCTGGGTCTGCATTCCTGCAATATGGTGCAGTCCCTTATCCACGACGATGAGGTTGTGGCGCGAGTAGGCAAGCACAAATTGTACAAATCGGAGCTCAATGCCTACATTCCCAAGGGCATCAGCTCTGCCGACAGTACAAATCTTGCACTGCAATATATAAACACCTGGGCAGCTGAATATATCTTCAGCGATATGGCCATGAGCCAGTTACCCAAGACACAACAGGATGTGAGCGCCGAGCTGGAATCGTACAGAAGAAATCTGCTGCGCTTCCGTTATGAGCAGCAGTTCGTGAACGATAGGCTCGACACCCTCATTACCGAAGACCAGATGCTGGACTTCTACAACGCCCACTCCGACATATTCAAACTTGAGCGCCCCATCCTCAAAGTCCGCTTCGTGGACATTCTCAAATCGGCCGAGGAGAAAGACTATATAATAAAGAAAATGGCCTCCAACAAGCCCTCAGACGTGGTCGAAGTAGATAGCCTGGCCCGGAGCGTAGCCTTGAGATACTACGACAAGTCGCAAGTGTGGACGGACGCATCGGAACTCGCAAGAGATTTCGGAACCGATTACATAACAATGCTTTCGCAGCTCAAAAACAAATACATCACCTTCGAAAACAAGGAAATGGCAGACATCAAGACTGCCTATGTATGCGAAATCAAGAAAAGCGGAGTGGCGCCTTTCGAATACTGCGCCGAGAGAATAAGAGAATATATTCTGTCGGGCAGAAAGCGGGAACTGCTGGTAGCTTTGGAACAAAGCTTGCTTGAAGAGGCCTCGATCAAAGGCAGCTTTGAAATTTACTGATAAAAACAAACAGATTATATGAAGAAAGTTCTTTCATTCACCCTTTGCCTTCTTGCAGCCATTGCTGCTCAGGCGCAAAAATACAACAGTCTCGCAGACAAGACGGTTGCTGTTATCGGCGGCGAATTCGTCCTGCTTTCCGACGTGGAACAGGAAGTGAGAATGTTGCGTATGCGCTCGGGAGCATCGGACAAAAGAATGCGCTGCGACGTTCTGGAAAACATCCTCGAAAGCCGTCTCGTACTCTCGCAGGCAAGGGTCGATTCGCTTGAAGTTCAACACGATATGGTAGTTGCCAACCTCAACGACAGAATCAACTCCCTGCTTCGCGACCTCGGCGGAGAAGAAGAGGTGGAAAAATACTTCGGCAAAAGTGTGGCATCGCTCCGGGTGGAGTGGCAGAGGCAACTGGAAGAAATGTCGCTCATCCAACAGGAGCAGCGCAAGATTGCAGAGGCCATTCCTGAGATAAGCCCTTACGACGTGAAGACTTACCTCGACACCGTGGACACACGTTCACTCCCGCAGGTTCCGGCCAAATACCAGATGAGCCAGATTTGCATCTACCCTGATGTGGACTCCGCAAAACTTGCCGCAAAAGAGAAGTTGCTGGCCATAAGGGAAAGAATCGTAGCCGGAGAAAAATTCACCACTCTGGCACGTCTCTACTCCCAGGACCCGAGCAATGCATCGCGCGGAGGAGACCTCGGAATGGCCTCAAAATCAGACTACTGGACTTCCTTCTCCGATGCAGCAATGGCCCTCAAGCCGGGAATGGTATCGAACATTGTAGAAACTCCCGACGGCTTCCACCTCATCCAGATGGTCAGCAAAAAAGGTGACATGTTCCACGCAAGGCACATCCTCATAAAACCCGAGTACACATCGGCCGATATGGAAAAGGCCTTCAACAAACTCGACAGCCTGAAAACCGAAATCGAAGCAGGTAAAATCACCTTCGAAGAAGCTGTAAAGCTCTACAGCCAAGACAAATACACCCGCACCAACAAAGGGCAGATGGCCGACCCTAACACAGGCTCGTCATACTTTGAAGTGGACCAGATAAAGCCGGCCGACTTCCGCGCCATCAGCGGGCTCAAGGAAGGGGAAATCTCCAGCCCTATTGTCTCCACCGACAACGAAGGCCGAGGCGCCTTCCAGACCGACGGAGGCAACCTCGTTTACAAAATCATCCGTTTGGACAAGATTATCCCTGCCCACCCTGCACTCTTTGAAAAAGACTATGACACCCTTTACGGAATAGTGCAGTCGAAAAAGCAGAACGAGGCACTCAACGACTTCGTAAACAAGAAGATAAAAGAAACATACATAGTAATAGATCCGCTGTTTGCAGATTGTGAATTTTCACGCGCCGGATGGGCAGAAAAGATTCTAAAATAAATCCTCTTTCGGCTGCATTCATTCTGATAGCCGTAATCTTTTCTGTCCGGAGCTTGGCTCAAGGCGGAAAGGACAAGGACGAGTATGTGCGTCTGGTCAAGGCCAGCTCCGTGCAGATTATCACCGACGACGAAGGAAAGGCCTTCCGAAAAGCGGTGGATGCCCTTTTCCTGCACAACAACACCTACCTCAAATGCGACACGGCCTTCTGGAGGGTGGACGAGAACGTAATCAACGCAAAAGGCAACGTGAGCCTCAGCCAGGAGGGCACAAAGCTTGTAAGCCAGACACTTGACTACTTCGTGGATGACAACCTGGCCCAATTCAGAGGCGGCGTAGTGCAGCTCACCGACCAGGAAAACAACACCCTGCGCACTCATTTTCTGGACTACAACACAGCCGACAGCGTGGCTCTCTTCTTCAACGGAGCCGCAATGAAGGACAAGGACGGGCAAATTATCGAAAGCAGCAAGGGACGATATGATTCCAAAGCCCAGCTTTTTACCTTCGAGGACAACGTGAACATGTTCACCGATTCCATCTTTATCCGAACCAATCTGCTTGATTACCACTCAGACAACCAGCTCGCAGTGTTCAACTCGGACATTGATTTCTGGAAGGACGCCGGGATGCTATCGGCCGGGCGCGGACACTACGACCGCAGACGCGAGACATTCTTCTTTACCCGCAAGGTCCACGGCACCAACCAGAGCAAGGAAGCCTGGTGCGACAGCCTCTACTACTACCGCCTGAGCAACGACATAGAGATGTTCGGCCGCGTGCAGATGCAGGACAGCCTCAACTCCACCACCGCCGTATCGAACTATATGCATTACGAGGATTCCCTCGCGCGCGTGAGTCTGCGCAAGGAGGCCGCCGTAGCCATAGTCAGCGAGCAGAACAATGTCCGCGACACGCTGTATTTCGGGGCCGATACGCTCATCTACTACACGATGCCGATGTGCGACATCCCGGCCGGAGTTGTTTCCAGTTCCAAGAGCAGACTGAACGAAATAATGGTCGATCCTGTGGGCGAATACCGCAAAAAAGCAGCGGAAGCAGCTGCAGAAGCAGCAGCCAAAGCAAAGGAAGAGGCCGCAGGAAAGAGGCCTGAGCTCAAACCGCAGAACAACGACGGCAAGGCGGCAGCAACGGAGCGCAAAGCAGCAGCAATGGACGGCAAGAGCGGAGCAGCAGCCGGGCTCTCTTCCAGCATGCCCGATTCCCCGGGACAGAAAAGCCGCAAGGCCTCCGAAAACACCGAGAACCCCGGACCGGCAAAACATGCTACGCCAGAGACGGTTCCGGCCGATGCCGAAACACTTTCCCTGACAAATGTCGGAGGCGGTGAAATGCCGGCAGGCAGCGCACTTGCAGCACCAGTTGACAGCACACTTGCGGCAGAGAGCACACACACAACTCCGGCAGACAGCCTTGCAGCCGCAGCAGACAATACTGTCACAGCAACAGCAGACAGCAGCAAGACAGCGACTACAACAAACAACACTCTCACCGAGCCGGAAAACGCTGCAACTGCAGCAGCAGCGGGCAGGGAAATGAGCGAAGCAGCACCGGCAGACAGCACTCTCACTACTCCGGCAGACAGTACTCTCACTGCATCGGCTGACAGCACACTTGCAGCTGTGGAGCTGCCTGACAGTACAAAAATTGGCTTTGCCATCGGACTTGGCAATGTGAAAGTCTTCAGGCACGACATCCAAGTGCTCTGCGACTCCCTCAGGTACACCGACCTGGACAGCATTGCCCGATTCTACAAAGACCCTGTAATCTGGAACGAGGAAAACCGGCAATATTTCTCCGACAGTCTTGCCTTACTCATCCGCAATCAGAAGATAGACCGTGCATCGCTAATGTCCAACGCCTTTGTAATCACACAGGAAGACGCCACTCTCTACGACCAGATCAAGAGCGCGGAAATTATGGCCTACTTCGACAGCACCTCCGCACTCGAACGCTTCGACGCTCTGGGCGGAGCAATGGCAATTTTCTATCTCGAAGAAAACGGAAGCATTGCCACAGTGAACAAAGTGGAATGCAAGATGCTTTCCGGCAACTTTGTAAACGGTAATCTGGACAGAGTATATTACTACGACGCGCCAAAGAACGACGGCTACCCTCTTGTACAGTTCCCTAAACAGGACCGCGAACTCAAGGGCTTCCGCTGGAGAAGCGAGGATAGGCCAAAAGGCAAACAGGACATCACAAACCTGGAGATCAGACCATCCGAAAGAGCCGCCTATGAAGCTCGCCCGAAGACAGATTTCAAGCAGACAGCCATTTACTTCCCGGGCTATATGCGCTCCGTGAAAGCCGGAATCGATGCCCGCAACGCTGCCAAAAACAAAAAGAACAGCCAGCAGGCAGAGCTGGACGGCGGAATGGCCCAAAAAGACAGCCTGCAAATCAGGGACAGCCTGCAGATCAGGGACAGTTTAGCAGTCAAGGATTCGCTGGCGGTGGCCGATTCGCTGGCGGTAAGAGACTCGCTTGCCACAAAAAATGCAGCCGACAGCCTGCAACAGGCACCGAAGAGCAAGGCGGAACTCGCCCGCGAGAAAAGGGAGGCAAAACGCAAGGAAAGGGAAGCAAAAAGAGAAGCCCGCTGGGCTGAACTGGACAAACGCGACGCCGAAAAAGCCGCCGCCAAAGAAGCAAAGAAAGCCGCCCGCCGCAGAGAGAAAACAAAACGGGAGCTGCAGGCCAGAATGAAGGAAAAGGCCAAAGAAGAAAAATTGTTACAATACTACATAGATTATTACCAAAAACGTAAAGCCAAAGAAGATGGAAAAAGTGGACAGTAAATTCCTCCGTTATGTAGCGGTGGACACACAATCATGTGAAGACTCACAGACCCAGCCGAGTACGGCCAAGCAGCTGAATCTCCTAAGCCAACTCAAAGACGAGTTATGCGCAATGGGGGTCGAAGCCACACTCGACGAGTTCGGATATGTAATGGCAAAGATTCCTGCCAACACCAGCAAAGACATCCCTGCCATTGGCTTTATAGCTCACGTTGACACCTCTCCAGATGCCAGCGGAGCGAACATCAAACCGCAGATTATCAATAAGTACAAAGGCGATGCAATTGCACTCAAGGGTGTGAAGGACCTCTTCCTCGACCCTGCCGACTTCCCTGAACTGCTGGACCACAAGGGCGAAACCATAATCACCACCGACGGCACCACCCTCCTCGGAGCCGACGACAAAGCCGGCATTGCCGAAATAATGACGGCTGTGGAATACATTATGAATCATCCGGAATTCAAACACGGACCTCTGAGGATTGGCTTTACTCCAGACGAGGAAATAGGACGTGGCGTAGCAAAATTCGACGTCAAGAAATTCGATGCCACCTACGCCTACACTATGGACGGAGGAGAAGTTGGCGAAATAGAGTTCGAGAACTTCAATGCCGCACAGGCCACAGTCCACATCCAGGGCCGCAACGTGCATCCGGGCTATGCCAAAGACAAAATGAAAAACGCCATTCTGATAGGAATGGAATTCAACTCCCTGCTTCCAGTGGAGCAAAGGCCGGAATACACCCAGGGCTACGAAGGCTTCTTCCACCTCATCTCCTACAAGGGAAGCGTGGAGGAATGCAGTTTCAGCTACATCCTGCGCGAGCACGACATTGACAAGCATCAGGCCCAGAAAGTGCTCATCCAGCACTGCGTGGACTTCATCAACGCCAAATACGGCGAAGGCACTGCCCGTCTGGAACTGCGCCACCAGTACTACAATATGCGCAAGCAAGTGGAACCGCACTACCACATTGTGGAGAAAGCCATAAAAGCAATGGAGATGGAAGGCATAAAACCAAAAGTGCAGCCTATAAGAGGCGGCACTGATGGAGCAAATCTCTCATTTATGGGACTGCCTTGCCCGAACATTTTCGCCGGAGGACTCAACTTCCACGGAAAAATGGAGTGGATTCCAGTGCAGTCTATGGAGAAGGCGGTGAAGGTTATACTGAATATCGTAAGCCTATTCGCCCAATAGTCTCTTTTCCCAGGCCCAGGCCGATGCGAGCGTCTCTTCGGTGCTTCGCACGGCCTTCCAGCCAAGTTCCTTTTCGGCATAGGAAGGGTCGCACCACACGGCAGTAACATCGCCGGGACGACGCGGAGCTATCTTGTAATTGAGCTTGAGATTGTTCACCTTCTCGAAAGTGGTGATGAGTTCAAGAACCGACAAAGGACGTCCTGTTCCCACATTGAAGATCTCGTAAGAGGTCTTCATTTTGTTTTCGAGCATTCTGCCCACAGCACATACATGTGCCTTGGCAAGGTCAACAATATCGATATAGTCCCTCAGACAGGTTCCGTCAGGAGTATCGTAATCGTTTCCGAACACGCTCAGACATTCGCGCTTTCCGGCAGCGGTCTGGGTGATGAAAGGCACCAGGTTCTGAGGCACTCCACGCGGCAGCTCGCCGATGAGGGCGCTAGGATGGGCTCCGATTGGATTGAAATAGCGCAATGCTATACCTTTGATCTGAGGGTAAGCATTTACACAATCGCGCAGAAAGTCCTCACAGATCTGCTTGGTGTTGCCGTAAGGAGAGGTGCAAGGCTTGCGCTCCGAGGTCTCGGACACCGGAAGGTGCTCAGGCTCGCCATAGACCGTGGCCGATGAAGAGAAAAGCACATTGCAGCCTTTCTCCCTCGAAACCTGAAGAATGTTCAGGAACGATTCAAGATTGTTGCAATAGTATTTCAGAGGATCGGCCACTGACTCCCCAACTGCCTTGAAGGCAGCGAAATGAATCACGGCATCGATCTGATGTTCGTCGAAAAGTCTGCGTACGGCAGCAGTGTCGCAAAAATCCATTTCCACAAGCGGCAGCTGTTTGCCTGTAATCTGACACACGCCATTATAATTGGTACGGTCGCAATTTGAAAAATTATCGGCAATAAGCACATCGTAACCGGCGGCATCGAGCTCAACCGTAACATGGCTTCCAATGTATCCGGCACCGCCGGAAACTAGAACTGTTTTTCTGGACATATCTTATCTTTCAATTATTATTGCACAACCGCCGCCCGGAGCCAGATGAATGTTCAGGCTGCCGGCCGAAGTGATATTGTCGTCCTGAACAAGCACATAATCGCTCGCAGTGACATCGGCATTCACACCATCTTTATAAATGCTTGCACTCCATTTGCCCTGCGGAAGGAAATCGAGCTTGATTTCGATATCGCGGGCCTCCCAGTTGGTGATGGCGCCTATGTAATAAACGCCGTCGCGCTCACGCAGAGTAATTATGTATTTACCCAGTTCCGCTGCAAGTATTCTGGTGGTAGTGAACACGGTAGGGATGTTGCAGATGAACTCGGTGGTAGGCATGTCCCTGAGATAATCCGAAGGAGAGTCGCAGAGCATGGTCAAAGGAGAATCGTAACAGATATAGAGAGCAATCTGGTGAGCTCTCGTTCCCTGGCTCATCGGACGGCCGTAAACAGGCCTGAACTCCTCTTTGGTGGCATTGCGCATGGCACCAGGGGTGTAATCCATAGGACCGGCACTCATTCGGATGAACGGAACCAGCACATCGTACTGAGGCATGTCGAACTGCTCCACAGTACTCCATTTAAGCTGTTCCATACCCATAACGCCCTCGAAATTAAGGATGTTCGGGAAAGTGCGGTTGAGTCCGGTAGGCTTGTACATGCCGTGAAGGTCGAGTACCATCTTGTATTTGGCGGCCACTTCGGCCATCTCGTATATCTGCTGCACGGTCTTCTGGTCCTGGGCGTCGAAGAAATCTATCTTGAAGCCTCCGATTCCAAGGCTCGAGTAGTATTCGCAAAGTTCTTCGGCATTGTTGTAGAAGAGCGAGCTGCTTATCCAGAGAAGGAGCTTGACATTCGACTCCTGTGCATAGCCGCAGAGGTAGGAGACATCAACTGCATCGGAGAGCTTGAACGGGTCGAGATCTTTGTACCAGCCTTCGTCGATAACCACATATTCCAGCGAATTGGCCGATGCGAAATCGATGTGGTACTTGTATGTGTCGGTGTTGATTCCGGCCTTGAACGGAACATTGTAAAGGACATTGTTGTTCCACCAGTCCCAGGAGGCCTTGCCCGGAGAAATCCAGTCGGTATCGTCCACTCTCGAAGGAGATGCGGTCTGGTAAACCATATTGTTCACCGGCAGATCCTTGTCTGTTGGAGCGTAGGCGATTATACGCCAAGGGAAGCTGCGTGAGCCGGAAGTGCAGGCAATGATGTTGGAGTAGCTCACCGGGCGCTCAACTCCCCTGCTGGAGACCTTTGTCTGCTCAGGAACAGGAGGGAAAACTGCCCTGAAGCCCTGACCTGCCAGTTTGACAAACATTCCGGGATAGTCTTCCACGTCCGATTCGGTAAGCAGCAGATTGGCACCGCTGTCCGTTTTCACCAGAATAGGCATAAAAGCCAGACGGCCTCTGTTGTCCCCGACCTGCCCGAGCAGCTGGGCGGAGTACTGGTTCTCGAAGCTGGACTCGAAAGGATCGGTGGAATCCGTCTTCCAAGGGATATATGTCTGGTAGGCATCGGCAAAATTGAAGTGCACTTCCTCGGAAAGCACTTCTATCTCATCGGGGAAGGAGGTAACGAAACGGTAGGCCATACCGTCGTTATAGGCACGCACCTGCAGGGTATAGTTGCCCTCGTAACGCAGGCTGAGATAGTTGTAGGAAGAATTGAATGCGCTCTGGCGGTAGAACGGGGCGTTGATGCTTTCTGTTCTGCTGCCTCTGGTATCCTTGCGGATGGATGAAGCCACGCCGAGAACGGTGCCATCGGCCAGAGTCATTGAAATGTGGCTGTCCTTCATTACAAGACGGTCCTTGACCCAGAGTTTGTAGCGCGTGCTGTCTTCCACGCTGATCACCATTTTGAGCTCGCCATTTGGGCTGGCAATGGTGTAATCCTTTGCCAGAAGGCCCGTGGAAAGGGCAAGCAGACATACTATAGGCAGTAATTTTCTCATATTTAATCCTTCTTCATTGACGAAACAACAGTATATGCCACAATGGCTATGAGAGGGAGAATGGCAATGGCCTCGGCTCCCGAGCAGAGAGCTCCGGGGCTTGCAGTATTCCATTCTGTGAGCATGAGGTCGGCTCCGGCAAACTTGAGCACTGCAGAAACCACGCCCATAAGCGCACCTCCGGCAATAAATCCTGAAGCAATAAGCGTACCTTTGTTCTGCCTTGCCGAGTTCACGGCCGCATCTTTGCTGCGTGTGCTCACGAACCAGGAGATGGCGCCGCCGAGCAGAAGAGGCAGGTTGAGGTCGATAGGAATGAACATTCCGAGGCAGAAAGCCAGAGACGGAACCTTGCAGAAATTGAGCGCGAGGGCGATGAGGGCGCCGATTCCGTAGAGCAGCCACGGAGCACTGCCGCCATTCATCATAGGCTGGATGACTGCTGCCATGGCATGGGCCTGAGGAGCAGCCAGGGCACCTTCGTTAGTGAAACCATAGGTCTTGTTGAGGACAATCATCACTCCGCCCACGGTAGCTGCGGCAACCAGAGTTCCGAGGAACTTCCAGGCCTCCTGCTTGGCAGGGGTAGTGCCTGTCCAGAAGCCGATTTTGAGATCGGTAACAAAGCCGCCGGCCATAGAGAGAGCAGTACATACAACACCGCCGATAATCATTGCTGCGGCCATTCCGCTGTTCCCCTTGAGACCCACCGCAACAAGGACAAGAGCAGTGATAATCAAGGTCATAATCGTCATTCCACTTACAGGGTTGCTGCCCACAATGGCAATCGCATTGGCCGCAACGGTTGTGAAGAGGAAGGAGATGAGAGCAACAATGAAAAGGGCGATGAGTGCCTGCCAGATATTGTCAACCACTCCGCCGAAAGCGAAAAATGCAAATACGGCAAGAAGGGTGATGACTACCGATACCACAATGGTCTTCATAGGAATATCGCGGTCCTTTTCATCCACCTGTGCAGCCTTTGTCCCCTTGCGGGAGAACTCGCTCACTGCCAGTCCCAGAGCCGACTTGATGACACCGGCACTCTTTATGATTCCGAGGATACCAGCAGTTGCAATTCCACCTATACCGATATGGCGGGCATATTCACGGAAAATCTGGTCTGCGGACATCTGGGAAACCGTTTGGCTTATTCCTGTGCCCATAAGGTCGATTACCTGATTCCCGAAAAGAAGATTCATCCCGGGGATAATCACCAGCCACACAAGGAAAGAGCCGCAACAGATTATGAAGGCATATTTGAGGCCCACAATGTAGCCCAGACCGAGCACTGCAGCACCTGTATTGAGTTTGAGCACCACCTTGGCCTTGTCTGCGACCACCTGCCCCCAATGTATGAAAGTGGTGCTGATGGTTTCGGCCCAGGCCCCGAAGGTGGAAACGGCAAAATCGTAGATACCGCCCACAAGACCGGCAATGACCAGAGTCCTGGTGCTTTTGCCTCCTTCCTGGCCTCCGACAAGCACCTGTGTGGTAGCTGTAGCCTCAGGGAAAGGATATTTCCCGTCCATTTCCTTCACGAAATACTTGCGGAAAGGAATGAGGAAAAGGATGCCCAACACACCACCGAGCAGGGAAGAGAGGAACATCTGAATAAAATTCACGTCCAGGCCCAGGATATAAATGGCGGGAAGTGTGAAAATTGCACCTGCCACAACAACTCCCGAACAGGAACCTATGCTTTGGATTATCACATTCTGGGACAGGGCATCGTTCTTCTTGAGTGCGGAACTCAAACCTACCGCAATAATGGAAATCGGAATGGCAGCCTCGAAAACCTGGCCCACTTTAAGGCCCAGATAAGCAGCTGCCGCAGAGAAAATTACCGTCATCAACAAGCCCACTCCCACGGAGTAGGCGGTTACCTCTTTCTTCTTGCTCATACTTTTAATTTTCAATCTCACAAATGTAACAAAAAAAACGCTCATATCCATAGCATTTGGAAATGAAAATCAATTGAATTACATTTGCCACATTATGAAAGATATCAGAATCGGACACGGTTACGATGTCCACGCCATAGGCGAGGGACTTGACATGTATTTGGGAGGAGTCTGCGTATGCAAAGGGCTGGGCTTCATTGCCCATTCCGACGGTGACGTGGCCATACACGCCCTGTGCGATGCCCTGCTCGGAGCCCTGGCTCTGGGAGACATCGGCCATCTCTTTCCCGATACCGATGCACAGTGGAAAGGCATTTCCAGCCTCATTCTGCTTGAGAAGGTGATGGAGAGAGTCCATTCCCTCGGCTGGGAGCTGGGCAATGCCGACATCACCATAGCTCTCCAGAGGCCGAAGATTGCCCCATATGTGGAGCAGATGCGCCTCAGCCTTGCCAAGACAATGGGGACGGAGCCTGAAAGAGTGAGCATAAAGGCCAGCACCACCGAAGGATTGGGCTTCGTTGGGCGCAAAGAAGGATGTCAGGTGTGGGCAAGCGTGCTTTTGATAAAATAATTGCAAATTAATTTTGCAGTTTTAAGAAAAGTTTATACCTTTGCAATCCCGCAAAACCGAAAGGCTTGTGCGTTCAGTCATTTGACATAACACATTGAGATATGGTGTAATGGTAGCACTACAGATTCTGGCTCTGTCAGTGAGGGTTCGAATCCTTCTATCTCAACCACCCCCAAAGGGGTTATGAGGCGGGGTAGCTCAGCTGGTTAGAGCGTCGGATTCATAATCCGGAGGTCGCGGGATCGTGCCCCGCCCCCGCTACACCGAAATTTCTAATTTATTTTTACAATGAATCTCAGAGACATCAAAAAAGACATCGAGTACGTTCTTGGTGCATTTATCGAGGATTGCTCCGTTGTCGCTGCAGTTAGACCTTCAACCGACGAGCAGGTTGCAGTTCTTATGGAAGAGGCCGTTGACCTCTACAACGAACTCAAAGACAAAGTTTACGGAAAGGCCGAAGGAAGCAAAAGAGCTTATTTCAACGCTCTTCGCAAGGAAGTCCTTGAAAAGACAGACGCCCTGTACAGCAAACTCAGCGAAACAGTAAAGGCAAACGCCTAGTTTCGAGCCAATAAAATTCAAGGCCCTTGCCATTGCGGCAGGGGCCTTTTCATTTATTGGAATTATTCATTAAATTTGTGGCTAAAGTAATGGACTATGGGTATTTTCAACTGGTTCGGTGAAAGTGAACACCGCGTATATAATTACAAGCCGCGCTATTACGACCCCGAAGAGGAGGAGCGCAAGCGCAAATTCGGCAAGGTTGACGGCTCGCTCAAAAACGAAAAGGGCGAATACACCCCCGGATCGTACGTCAAAGGAGCCTTCCGCGACGGACACTACAGCCGCGAACACGGGCACGGCAGCCGCTTCCAAAACGTAGTGGGCATCATCGGCCTGCTGCTCATAGTAATAGTGCTCATTTACATAGCAAAATTTTACACTCTTCTATAGAATGGACAACAGCATCAACGAAGCTGTGGAAGTCCTCCGCAAAGGGGGACTCATCCTCTACTCCACCGACACCGTGTGGGGAATCGGCTGCGACGCCACCAACGAGCAGGCCGTAGCCAAAGTGTTCGCACTTAAGAAAAGGGACGATGCGAAAGCCCTCGTGCTTCTGGCATCGGACCTGGATATGATAGCCCGATACATCAAGGAAATTCCGCAGATTGCAATCGATCTGGTGGAAGTGAACGATGCCCCGATGACCATCATCTACCCGGGAGCTGTCTGCAGTGAAAGCGGCAAGAGCCACCGCGGAGCTCTCGCTCCCAACGCCGTGGCCGAAGACGGCAGCGTGGGAATACGCATCCCCCTCACGGACAACTGTCTGGAACTGGTAAAACGTCTGGGACGGCCGCTGGTTTCCACATCGGCCAACATTTCCGGAGAGCCTACGCCGAAGAATTTCGCCCAAATCGGCGATGAAATCAAACAGGGAGTGGATTTCGTTGTGAATCCCGAACTCGAAAAACAGAGTCTGGGCAAGGCCAGCCAAATCATCAAGGTGGGACTGGACAGCCAGGTAAAAATAATCAGGGGCTGATGGCTGGTATCAAGATTCTATCGGCCCAGGTGGCCAATCTCATAGCTGCAGGCGAGGTGGTGCAGCGCCCTGCATCGGTCGTTAAAGAACTGATGGAGAACGCCATAGATGCAGGAGCAGACAAAATTGACCTGATAATCAAAGATTCCGGACGAACTCTCATCAATGTTATTGACAACGGCTGCGGGATGAGCCGCGACGAGGCTGTGCTCTGCTTTGAAAGGCACGCCACTTCGAAAATTGCCGCCCCGGACGATCTGCAGAACATCCACACCTTCGGCTTCAGAGGCGAGGCCCTGCCGTCCATTGCCGCCGTGTCGCAGCTCTGTCTGAAAAGCCGGCGCGAACAGGACGAATGCGGAACTCAGGTGAGATTGAACGATCCCGAGCCTCTGCAGGTGGGCGACTGCGCCTGCCCCAAAGGATGCAACTTCGAGGTGCGCAACCTGTTTTTCAACACCCCGGCAAGACGCAAGTTCCTCAAATCCGATACCGTTGAATTCAAGCACATTGTGGACGAGTTCTCGCGCATTGCCCTCTGCCGCCCGGACCTGAACTTCAGCCTGAGCCACAACGGAAGGGAAATTTACCGGCTAAAAAGCGACAAGTCCCTAAAGTTCAGAGTATTGAACCTGCTTGGGAACAGCGTTGCAGATGATCTTGTGGACATTGTGGCAAACACTTCCCTTCTGCGGATGAACGGCCTCATCGGAAGGCCGGAAAGCGCACGCAAAAGCCAGGGCAACCAGTTCTTCTTTGTAAACGGACGTTATTTCCGCAGCGCCTATCTCCACAAGGCAGTGATGAACGCATACAGCGAGATGATTCCCGACGGGCTCAACCCTTCCTATGTAATTTTCCTGAGCGTGGACCCGCAGAGCGTGGATGTGAACATAAGCCCGAACAAAACGGAAGTAAAGTTCGAAAACGAGGCAATGGTTTTTCAGACCATATATGCCTGCGTAAGGGAGACCCTCGGGCGCAACGGCTTTGGAGAAGGTATTGATTTCGAGGCCGAAGGAGCCGTGGAGCTGCCTCAGATAGGGCAGAACTACAACGATTACAGAGCAGAAAAGATAGACCCGAATCCGAGCCTGGACTGGGGCTACAACCCTTTCGAGAGCGAATCGACCACAAAACAGACATATATGCCGACTTTCGAGGCCCGGCAGTACGATAAAGTGCGCGAGGATGTGAGCGCATTGGGGCTGTTCAAAGAGATGGAGGCAGAAGAACTCATTGTTGTCGAGGGCAAATACATTGTCAAGAGGGTGAGCCGGGGGCTGATGCTCTGCAAAGTGAGCCGGGCGAAGCAGCGCATCCTCTATGAACAGATGCTCCGCGCTCTGAAAGGTGAGGACAAAGTGGCACAAATCACCCTGTTCCCGCTGCAGGTGCAGGTGGGGGCCGGCAATGTTGCGCTGATTGAAGGGAAACAGGAAATGCTCTCGAATATGGGATTCGACATAAGGCCTTTCGGCTCGGACAGCGTGATTGTGAGCGCACTTCCTCTCTGGTACGACTTCAGTCAGGAGGCAGTGGAAGAACTTTTGGCAGAGCTTTTGCAAAGCCTTGAAGAAGAACACAGTTCCCTGCCGGAGATGATGCAGAGCCGGATAGCGGGGAAACTTGCGCAGTCGAAAGCCCTGTCCTCAGGCGGAAAGCTCTCCCAAGCCGAGGCCAAAGCCCTGATGGACAAGCTTATGAGCTGCAACAATACGGAATGTACACCTTCCGGGAAAAAGATTTGCAGGATTCTTGGACCGGAAGAATTAGATAAATTATTTTAATGCAATACAGTTTCAACAACAGGGGGATTTCCATGCCCCCGGCAACCAAAAACCTGATTATCATAAACCTGATAATCTTCCTTATCTGTCAATTGGACAGAAATGATGTCATACTGCGCAATTTTGCTCTATTTTACCCTACCTCCGACTATTTCCACTGGTGGCAGCTCATAACACATATGTTCCTGCACGGGAGCTTTTTCCATATTTTCTTCAATATGTTCGCCCTTTTCACCTTTGGAACGGTGGTAGAGCGCACCATAGGCACCAGGAAATTCCTCATTCTCTACTTTGTGGCAGGCCTGGGTGCAGTTGCACTGCACTTCGGAGCTATGAATTTGGAACTCGGCATACTGCGGGCCCAAATGGCCAAGGGAGCAGCCGGGGCGCTGCAGACTTATGCGCAGCTTAAATTTACTCCGACCGTGGGAGCATCGGGCGCCATCTACGGACTGCTTCTCTCCTACGCACTGCTCTATCCCCAGAACAAACTTACCCTCATTTTCCCGCCAATCACAATGAGCGCAAAAGTGTGGGTGATTGTTTTTGCAGTAATTGAACTCTTTGTAGGAATAAGCGGATGGAGCGACGGCGTTGCACATTTTGCCCATTTGGGAGGAATGCTCTTTGCCTGGCTGCTCATTCTCTGGTGGAAAAAGAAACATACCCTTTTCGATGACTATATAGGCTGATGGAACTCTTCTATTCCAATGATATACGCGGCGATCTTGTGTATTTCGACCAGGACGAGGCCTGCCACCTGATTAAGGTGCTGCGCCACCGCAGAGGGGACGAAATTGCTGTTATGGACGGCAAAGGATGCCTGCTGCACTGCCGTTTGGAAGAGGACTCGCCAAAGGCCGCCAGTGCTTTGATCCTGAGCCGGGAAGAAGGTTTCGGGGCCCATCCTTACACTTTAACCCTGGCCGTATGCCCTACCAAAAACAACGAACGCTTCGAATGGATGGGCGAAAAAGCCACGGAATTTGGAATGGACGTGCTCTACCCCGTAATCGGGGAGCATTCCGAACGGAAAGTTTACAAGACTGAGAGGATGAAAAGAATAGTCCTGAGTGCGGCCAAACAGTCGCTCAAGGCTGCCATTCCTCTGGTGGAAGAGTGTGTGAGCGTGAAAGACTTTATCTGCAGCCGGCCCGATGATGAGCTGAAGTTGATTGCCTACTGCTTTGAAGGCCAGAAACTCTCCATAAAGGAAGCTCTTCAGAACAGCAGCTGCTCCAAGGTGAGCGTGCTCATCGGCCCGGAAGGCGATTTCTCTGCGGAAGAGGTGCAATTGGCTTTGGACAAAGGTTTTGTGCCGGTTCATTTGGGAACTTCCCGCCTGAGGACGGAAACCGCAGCCCTCTGCGCCGTTATGGCTGTTTACAATAAATATATGTAGTATGTATGTGGGACTGATCAGCGACACCCACGGTGTCTTCGATTCCGAATTCAAGGATTTTCTCGAACCTGTGGATGTGCTCTGGCACGCGGGTGACTGGGGCGGAGACAGGGCCTTCGTAGAAAGCATTGCCTCCTGGAAAAAGGTGGTGGGCGTTTATGGCAACTGCGACAGCCACGACCTGCGCTACGACTACCCCGGAGTGCAGTTCTTTGATTGCGAAGGGCTTCCGGTGCTTATGACCCATATTGGGGGCTATCCCGGCAAATACGATTTGAGAGCTCAGGCACTGATTGAAAACTACCGCCCGAAACTTTTTGTCTGCGGACATTCGCACATTCTGAAGGTGATGTACGACGAGCACTATCAGATGCTCTGCCTCAACCCGGGGGCCTGCGGGATTCAGGGTTGGCAGCAGGTACGTACCGCCCTTCGTTTCAAAATTGAGGATTCGGAGCTCAAGGATATGGAAATCTTCGAGCTTCCACGCAAATAATCAAGTACTTATGCCAAAAGTCAAAACTCTGTGGTACTGCAGCAGCTGCGGCTGCGAGACTTCCAAATGGATGGGCCAATGTCCTTCCTGCAAGGAATGGAACAGCATAATCGAAGCCCCTTCGGCCAGGCCGGCCAAAGGCAGGAGCTCCGGCAGCTTTGGGGAATCGGCCGGAAACAACCGCCCGGTGGAACTCAAGAATGTGGATGTTCAGCAGGAACAGAGGATGAGTCTCGGCAGTGCCGAGGTGGACAGGCTGCTGGGCGGGGGAATCGTCCCGGGTTCTCTTGTTCTCATAGGCGGCGAACCGGGAATAGGCAAATCGACTCTGTCGCTGCAGATTCCGATGAACTGCCCTCAACTGCGCACTCTCTATGTTACTGGTGAGGAAAGCGTGAAACAGGTCAAGATGCGTGCCGACAGGCTCGGTGGCGATCCGGGCAATTGCACGATTTACGCCGAAACCTTGCTGGACAATGTGTTGGAGCAGGCGGCCGCACTCAAGCCCGAGCTTATGGTAGTGGATTCGGTGCAGACGATGTACTGCGAAAATGTGGAATCGACCGCGGGCTCGGTGTCTCAGATTAAAGAAGTGGCTGCACGCTTGTTGCGTTTTGCCAAGGAAAGCGGGGTGGCCGTGCTGCTTATCGGTCACATCACGAAAGACGGCTTTATTGCAGGCCCTAAAATTTTGGAACACATTGTGGATGTGGTACTTCAGTTCGAAGGCGAGAACAAGGGAGCCTACAGGATTCTGCGTTCCATCAAAAACCGCTTCGGCTCCACTTCCGAGCTGGCAGTGTTCGAAATGGGCGCCGGCGGTCTGAGGGAAGTGAGCAATCCTTCGGAAATGCTCATTCCCATGCATGAAGAGGGTCTGAGCGGAACTGCGATATGTGCGCTGCTCGATGGAAGCAGGCCGCTTCTCTTTGAAGTTCAGGCACTTGTATCTACGGCCGCCTATGGAACTGCCCAGCGTTCAGCAACGGGTTTCGACGGACGCAGGCTGAATATGCTTCTGGCAGTGCTCGAAAAGAGAGCGGGATTCCGCCTCAACGCAAAAGATGTGTTCCTGAATATGGCGGGAGGCCTTAAGGTGGCCGATCCGGCCTGCGACCTTGCAGTAATCTGTGCCGTGCTTTCATCGAATTTCGACTATGCCCTGCCGCACGACATCTGCTTTGCCGCAGAGGTGGGGCTGAGCGGCGAAATCCGCCCTGTAGCGCAGTGCGACAGGCTTGTAAAGGAAGCTGCAAGACTGGGTTTCAAAAAAATATTCCTCAGTTCCTTCTCAAATACCCAGGCCGCCGAAGGCTCGGGCATAGAAATTGTGAAAGTTGCCGATGTTGCCGCATTGGTAAAAACTTTGTTCCGATAGGCCGCATATCGAAAAATAATTCTTATATTTGATTGAACTAACAAATTTAAGGAGGATTGAATATGGATATCAAGATTAAAACCCTCAAATTCGAAGCCGGCGAGAAATTGCTCGCATTCGTTGAAAAGAAAGTTGCACGTTTGGAGAAATTCGTGGACGACCGCGTGGAAACAGTTGAGGTTAGCCTCGAAGACTGCAAAGACGGCAAAAAAGTCAAAATCCAGATTCACGCAGCAGGAAACAACTTCATTGTCGACAGAGCTGCCGACACTTTTGAAAATGCAGTAACTCTCTGCGTTGATCTTATGAAAGAACAACTTACAAGAGCAAAAGAAAAGAAAGAAGACAGATAAAATAGTTCAGTATTTTATACAAGGGCGGCGCATTTGTGCTGCCCTTGTTTTTTGTCCGGGCTTCTGTAAGAATACCGTAATCTTTCTGAAAGAAAAGCGAAATGTGACGAATGCGTTTGGGATTATGGGTGAAAATACCTTGTTTTGCAGAAAAAATGTTTGGAACTATGAAACGCTCACTAAACTTGATTATCGCTTCATCCATTTTATTGTCGGCCTGCGATCCTTTCCCAAGCCTTACTCTCGGACGCAACGACAGCCCCGGCAGCCGCGACCCTCAGCAGAAAGACAGCAATTCCTGGGGTGCCGGCACCAAAGTCATTCCCGACATATATGTATGTGGAGTGGAATACAAAGACCACAAAGCGGCGAATCTGGTGCTGCTGCGCAATGCACAGAAAATTCTTGAGCTGCCCGTAGGCGGGAACAGCAAAGTATCGGCCGAAAGCGACAGCCACTTTCTCATCGGAAAAGAGCTTTATACCTCCTGCTGCCTGGAAAACAGCACCATAATATGCCTCAACGGAGAAGAACTGTTCTGCGTTGACCGGGCAGAGTACTTCACCCAAATACTCCCTTTTCTGGACGATGTGTGGACAGTATCGTACGGTTTGCAAAGCAATTCGATGTGCCTTCGGAAGAACGGTCAGCTGATGCTGGAATGTCCGGGCGGCAAGGCCGGAAAAATGTACGCCGACCACGACAGGCTCTGTTTCCGATACAGCAACACAGTTGGAGAAGAACTGCAACTCTTCCATGTGGAGAACGGAGCGCAAAGCGCAGTAAAACAGAACGGGAAGAGGCTCCTTCTGGACGTACGCAGCATTGGCGGGAAATGCTGGACCCTGGGCTTCGAAGGGGACAAATACTATCTGGACAACGGAACAGACTGCCTTTCATTCCCGAAGCGCTACGGATTCAGCCGCATCGACAGCGAGATTGTTGCCAAGGGGGACGAAGAGCCTATGGGCATAATCCACATGAAAAGCAATTATGGTCCGATGCCGGCCGACCAAATCTTCATGAACGGGGAGGACTTCCTGATAGGAGCCGGCAGCACAAATTATTATTACCTTGACAACCAGCCTTTTATGAAGGCAACATTTGACCGCGAGGCGGAGAAGTTGCATCTGTGCCTCCTGCCTGATGAAGAATATGCCATTTTGGAAAACGTTAGGATGTCTTCGGAGCGCTGCGCCTGCACCTGCGAGGGAAAGATGTACCTCTGCCTGCAGGCAAAAGACAATCCCGAGAAGAGTTTCATCTGGGCCGACGGGGAAACGGTGAATATAGATATGGCCTTTGTGCCGAGCGGAATCAGTCTTGCCAGCTCAGCAGACGGCTCTGATCTTCCTGAACCGTGATATAAACTTTGAGGGTGTTGTCGGGCAGGAGTTCCTCTATATTCTCGGGCCACTCGAGAATACATAGCTCTCCACTGTCGAGATAATCATACAGGCCGATGTCCAGGGCCTCTTCGAGCTTGCGGATACGATAGAAATCGAAGTGGAAAATGGATTGTTCTCCGGCCGTCCTGTACTCATTGACAATGGCAAATGTGGGGCTGCTAACCTCCGAAGACACTCCAAGTTCCTTGCAAATGGCAGTAGTGAAGGTTGTTTTGCCGGCTCCCATCGGAGCGTAGAAAGCAATTATGCTGTGCCCCTGCACGAGGCCGAGAAATTCTCTGGCAGCCTGGCGGATTTCCGAAAGGTCTTTGATTATCAACTTATGTTCCATACCGCAAATTTACTTTTTATTTTGATATGCTCATAACAATTTTAAGCGCTCGCTGCTTCGGAATCGAGGCTGAAGCGGTGAATGTGGAGATAGACATCACCCAGGGCATTGGCATACATCTCGTCGGCCTGGCCGATGCTGCCGTAAAGGAAAGCCTTCTGCGCACCAGTACCGCCCTTCTGTCTCTGGGATTCAGGATTCCAGGCAGAAAAATAGTAATCAACCTGGCCCCGGCCAATGTCCACAAAAGAGGAGGAGGCTACGATTTGCCCATCGCATTGGGCATTATCGCGGCATCGGGACAGAAGGAACTGCCATATCTCGAGAACTGTCTGATTATGGGGGAATTGGGTTTGGACGGAAGCTTGAGGCCCATCCCGGGTGCGCTGATGGTAGCCGAACTGGCCGCAAAGCTGGGTATGGAAGCCTGCATCCTGCCCTTTGAAAGCGCTCTGGAGGCAAAATGCATAGAAGGGGTGAAAATTTTCGGGGTAAAAAATCTGTCCGAGGCGGTGAGCCTGCTGCAGGGCGGTTTCGACTACCTTGATATGGAAATACATTCCATTTGCTGCGAGGAGGAGGACGATTCCTACGGCAAATATCTGGATTTCAGCGAAATCGTGGGACAGGAGGCAGCAAAAAGAGCTATGGAAATCGCAGCTGCAGGCCTTCATAATGTACTTATGATAGGGAGCCCCGGCTGTGGGAAAAGCTCTTTGGCCAAAGCACTTGCCGGCATTCTTCCGCCTATGGGCCCGGAGGAGGCTCTGACCTGCGACAAAATCTATTCTGCCGCAGGCAAACGCCGGCATGCATTGCGGCCATTCAGGGCTCCCCACTGCAGCGCATCTCTTGCGGCAATTGTGGGAGGAGGCGCAGGCGACGGAATAGTGCCGGGAGAAGTATCACTGGCCCACGGAGGAGTTCTGTTTCTGGACGAATTCAACCAACTCTCAAAACCCGTGATGGAGGCTTTGCGAGCCCCGCTGGAAGACAGGGAGGTGATAATCAGCAGACTGCGCAACAGGGTGCGTTTTCCCGCATCCTTTATGCTCGTTGCCGCAGCAAATCCCTGTCCCTGCGGCTATTACGGAGATGGAGAACGATGCAACTGCACTCCGGCGCAAAGACGGACTTACTTCAGCCGATTCAGCGGTCCAATGATGGAGCGTTTCGATTTGCACGTGCTCACGAGGCCCATTCCTCCGCAACTTCTGAGCAAGGCCAGACGAGGCGAAAAAAGTGCGGACATTGCTGCCAGGGTACTGAAAGCCAGAGAATTGCAGAAGGAGCGTTTTCGGAACGATTCCATCAACTGCAATGCCGAAATGGGCAACCGGGAAATAGAGAAATATTGTCCCTTGAGCAATGCCTGCACCTCGATTCTGGAAGGGATGATGGAGAAATGCAGCTTTTCAGTGCGTGCCTATTTCAGGATAATCAAGGTAGCGCGCAGCATTGCAGACCTTGCCGGAAGGGAGGACATATGCCAGGAAGACCTTCTCGAAGCTGCCGGATTCCGCTTCCTGGACAAAAAAGGCCTCTGGTAGAAATACTTGACATTTAATTGCCAAAGCATTAAATTTGTTGTGGTCGTTTGAATAATTGAATTATGAAAAAGATTGTCTTCGTTCTTTGCCTGCTTTTAGGCATCAGCCTTGGGGCAAAAGCCCAGATTCAGGAATGTGACAGCCTGAAAGCCAAGAAAGCCTATGTATGCAACAATATCGGACGGGCCTTTGCCTGGAGCGGGGCGGGAATTGTGGCCGGAGCATCCACTATGTTCATCACTGCCGCCATTCAAGCCGGACAGGGAAATGAAGTCGGTGCCGGAATAGGGAAAGTAGTGGGTATTATGTTCGGTGCACTTGGCGGGGCAGTTGCAGCCACCTCCATCCCGTTTTTCATTGCCGGGCATTGTCTGGCCCGGTCCGATGTCCCCGGGGACTATGAACTCATGTTCACTCCGGAAGGAGCAAAAGGCTTTGCTACAACAATTTCACTTGGAAGCTATGCCAATGCCCTGTATCTGGAAGCAAATCCCGGATATCTCTTCAACGAGAATTTCTTCACCGGAGGCGGACTGAGTGCCTTTTACGATTTCCATGACAAATGGGGTGCAATGACTTTTGCCAATATCCGCTACAACTTCGGCAAACGCAGCGTGGCTCCTTTTGCCGGATTTGCTGTGGGTTGTGCCGCACTGTCACAAAGTTCCGAGCCCATTGCAATAAAAGGCTATGCAGCGCCCGAATTCGGTGTCCGCTGCAAACTTCCGAAGAAAACCTCGCTGTCAATCAGCCTCGAACCTCTCTTTTACTTTGACGGCGATTCCAACGCCGCCTTCAAAATAGGAGTACAATTTTAGAAAATTATAAACATACTTTGACGTAAAACAGAAAAACCTGCGTATATAAATTTACAGAACTGAGGCTACACTTCTCATACGTCCGTACTCAAGGGTTTATTTTGCAATTATGTTGGGAATAGTTATATTTGTGGGAAATTTCTAACTTTTCCAACTATGCAAGAAAAAGACGGCAAATACATTTTCGGCGTTGTCAAAATAGGAGACAAAGGCCAGATAGTGATTCCGAAGGACGCCCGCAAGGTTTACGGCCTCGAAAGCGGCGATGCCCTTCTTCTGATGGGTGACGCCAATGGTATGGCTCTGGTAAAAACTGAAATATTCCAATCCCTGATTGGAGAGGTGATGGAGGGCCTGCAGAAATGAGACGCGTCTGGGTTGACAATCTGCGCTGGGTGACAGTGCTTTCGGTGGTTTTTTACCATTGTTTCTACATCTTCAATTCTGTGGGAGCATTCGGCGGACTTGGGGCCTTTTCCGAAAACCAGCCTCAAGATGCAGTGGAGTATGTACTCTACCCTTGGTTTATGGCCCTGCTTTTCCTTCTCGCAGGAATGTCGTCGCGCTGGGCTTTGGAGAACAAAGCGGCAAAGGAGTGGTGGCGTTCAAGGACTTTGAAACTGCTTGTTCCTTCCACCATCGGTCTGTTTGTCCTTCAGTGGATTGTGGGCTTCTTCAACGCCCAGCCGGGGATGGCGGAACTTTCAAGTGTTCCGGTATTCGTCCGATACTTTATTTATGTTCTGTCCGGAATCGGCCCTCTGTGGTTCATCCAGCTGCTCTGGCTCTATTCCCTGCTTCTGCTGCTTGTGCACAAGCTCGATTCCAAGGACAGGTTCTACAATCTCTGCGGCACTGCCTTTTCCAATCCTGTAGGTGCCGTGATGCTGCTGTTTGTATTTTTCTTCCTGTCCTGGGGAGGCTCGCTGCTCACATCTTATGATGCTCCCCTGATGGGCCTGTACCGCATTCCATTCTATATTATTCCTTTCCTCTTCGGCTATTTCGTCTTCTCTCAGGACAAGGTTTTGGACCGATTCAAAGGCTTGGGGCCTTATGCTGCAGCGCTTTTCGTGCTTATGGCAGTGCTCTACACCTGGCACTGGTTCCCGGAGAACTACACTTCCGCCGCCGTTCAGCAGCATTGGAGCACAATGCTCTTCGCCAGCATCGGCTCCGTATGCCTTCTGATTGTTTTCAGGCAGTATTTCGACAAATCCTGCCCTGTCTGCAAATACTTGGGCAAACGCAGTTTCGGCATATATATCCTCCATTATCTGCCGCTTGTGATTTTGGCTACTTTCTTGAAAAAAAGCGCCATCGCCCCTGTTTGGATTTACCTGATACTGATTGTCAGCGTGCCGGTGCTGAGCATTGCACTTTATGAGCTGCTCAGCCGAATACCGTTCATCCGCTGGGCCGTCTTCGGAATCAAAAAAGCGAAGAAGCAATGACAGGAATTCTCTCAATTCTGGCCAGCGTGATCGCATCGGCCTTTATAATTATCGACAAGCAGGAGATGAGCCTCTCGGTTTACGGGCCACAGGCGGAACTGCTGGAATCGTTCCCGATTGCCTGCGGAAAGAACTACGGGAACAAGCGCAAAAGCGGCGACATGAAAACGCCGGAAGGGGTGTTCCACATCTCTCAGATTCAGGATGCATCGTCCTGGAGCCACGATTTCAAAGACGGCAAGGGCGTCATCCAGGGCGCCTACGGGCCCTATTTCTTCCGAATAGATACCCCCGGGCACAAGGGAATCGGCATTCACGGGACGCACGATCCGGAATCGATCGGAACGCGCGCCACGGAAGGATGCATCCGGCTGAAAAACGAGGACTTGCGCAAACTCAGGCCCCATATCAGGGTCGGCCTGCCGGTAATCATTCTCCCATCCGATTCAGACAGGGTGGCCGACAGGTAAAAGGTTTTGCAATTGCAAAAAAAAATAGTAATTTTGCAGTCCTTTTGGATGGTTCCGTAGCTCAGTTGGATAGAGCAACAGCCTTCTAAGCTGTGGGTCGCGCGTTCGAATCGCGCCGGAATCACCATTTTTATGGTATTGAGATATGGTGTAATGGTAGCACTACAGATTTTGGTTCTGCCAGTCCAGGTTCGAATCCTGGTATCTCAACCTTGCGAGGACGGCCGGCAAAGGTCGTCCTCGTTCCTTTCAAAAAAGGGTGGGCTCCAGTTCCTTCGGATGGAAACTTTTTCTGTGATATGGAGTATAGCCCCACTCCCTTATTGCATTGATATGGTCTCTTGTGGGGTAGCCCATATTCTTGTCCCAACCGTATTGCGGGTATTCCAGAGCAAGTTCGGCCATTTTGTCGTCGCGGAAGGTCTTTGCAAGGACCGATGCTGCCGCGATGCTGGTATATGTTGCATCTCCGTGCACCACCGTCTGGAAAGGGATGCCGTCTATGGGTTTGAAGCGGTTTCCGTCCACCAGGATGAAATCCGGCCTGAGGGAAAGCTTTCTTATGGCCCGATGCATTCCTTCCACTGAAGCCCAGAGGATGTTCAGGGCGTCTATCTCCTGCGGGCTCACCTCCACCACAGCCCAACTTAAAGCATCTTTTTGGATTATGGGCCGGAGCATCTCCCTGGCCTTGCGGCTCATCTTTTTTGAATCGTTCAAAAGGGGATGATAAAAATCCTGCGGCATAATAACGGCCGCAGCGAAGACGGGCCCGGCCAAAGGACCTCTGCCCGCTTCGTCACACCCGGCTTCCAGAATGCCGGGATTCATATATGGCTTCAATTCATGCATCCCGGCAAATTTATAAATTTTATTGATACAAGTGGCATTTGATACTCATTTTCGGGATCGGGACATATTTTCATCAGCGTTCTCCTCATCTTTCTGTGCGTTCTTGAGGGTCCTTGCCTTCAGAGACTCCTTCCCACTTCGCTTCGCTTGTGGGCCCCTTCCTTCCTCAGGAGACGAGGTCTCTTTCGGCAAGACCCTCAAGAACGCTTCCAACAGCATCACCTTTCTTTACATTTCTTTTCGTCAGTGAAGTATAGATACCATTTGATAAAGTTGTCCAGGTGCTCAGGAGACAATCCTCGATGTATCCTGACAGGTGGCCATTATTTTAGATGGCGGGACTTGAGCAGAGTTGTAGCTACAGGACTGGTTTGCTACGGGGCTATTTTAGCGAAAATAGGGCCTTTTTTCGCCATTTTGACTGAAAATACTTCATTTTAGCGAAAATAGGGCCTTTTTTCGCCATTTTGATTGAAAATACTTCATTTTAGCGAAA
>CAMGFA010000029.1 GCA_946055165.1 uncultured Bacteroidales bacterium | reverse complement strand
CCCAACCTTACCCCACCTGCATCTGGCACGCCTCACCGCCACTCGCAGCACTCAGCTGGAGCACCCCGTTCCAGATGCCACCACCAGATCCCCGGCAAGCACCTCCCCGGCCAAGCACCTCCCCGCATCGGCCAAAGCTCTCACCATCAACCACCACGACACACTGTCACCAGCCAAGCTCGTCTTTCCCAACCTTACCCCACCTGCATCTGGCACGCCTCACCGCCACTCGCAGCACTCAGCTGGGACACCCCGTTCCAGATGCCACCATCAACTCCCCGGCCAAGCACCTCCCCGCATCGGCCAAAGCTCTCACCATCAACCACCACAACACACTGTCACCAGCCAAATCCCGTCTTACCCCACCTGTATCTGGCACGGCCCACCGCCACTCTCAGTACTCAGCTGGAGCACCCCGTTCCAGATGCCACCATCAATTCCCCACATCGTCCCTCCTAACCGTGTCACCTTACTGCACCATGCTGGCATCTGGCACGGCCCACCACCACTCGTAACACTCAGCTGGAGCACCTCGTTCCAGATGCCGGTAAGCACCTCCCTGGACAAGCCCCTCCTTGGCCAAGCACCCCCGCATCGTCCAAACCTCGCTCCAGCACGAGTATTTCTTAAATGTCAGATAATCAATATTAAAATAACTATTATACCAAAGTACTCTTAAAGATTCCTGCAAAATTGCACCAGGAGGCTGCGCGTTTTGAGAAATAATACTTATATTTGTGAAAACAGATAAATGAATTTGCTATGAATACTTCTTTAATTATCAAAGATTTAAGTATCAATTCCCCTTATATCAAGGGCCAAAAAAATCCTGTTGACAATTGCTGGCATTTCTTTACGGACGGAAACCGTACGGGAATCATTTATGACGCCCCGGCGGATTATCAGTTCGGAATGAATCTCATTTTCATTTTAAAACACAAATACAAAGTGTCAGTTCTCGCCTTCGTCCTGATGAATACTCATTTTCATTTTATCCTGTATGGTAATTTTGATGAATGTGCCAAGTTTATCAAGGAATATATTCGTCTCACCTCTCAATATGTTGCATATCAGTACGACAGGCACAAAATACTGCTTGGGATTAAATCCGGATATACAAAAATCAAGGACGTGGAACAATTGAAAACGAGTATAGCTTACGTGTTGCGTAACCCGGTGAAGGCAGGAATGCCATTTATGGTGCATACTTACCCTGCATCCAGCGGGGCTTTATATTTCCGTGCCGAAAATCATTGGTTTTCAAGTAATTTGGAAAACAAATGCCGGAATATCAATATCATATCACGCCGCACCATAAAAAGACAACTGCACACGCATTTCAAGTTTGGCCCGAATGTGAAACTGATTGGAAGACTCATCAATCCATCGCAATATGTTGAAGTTGAAATTGTTGAAAAGCTATTCCGCAGCCAAAAGGCATTCTCTGCCTTTTGCGGACAATCCTGTGAAGACGAAGTTGAGGGATCGGACTGGAAGAATCATTGTTTGAGCATAAACGACACCGACCTCATCAAACAAAGAAATGAAATTTGCCTTTCCAAATACAACACATTGAAAATAACTCAGTTGACAGCGGAGCAACGCGGCGAAGTGGCAAGAACACTATGGTTTACCAATCATTGTACAATGAAACAGCTGGCCAGGGTATGCTACATAAAATTCGACGAACTTTCGAACTTCATATAACTTTGCTATTTGCTTTTTTTTGCATTACCTTTGCACGCGCATTGCAGCCTCGGTCAGCATAGCGCCTATGCCCGCATTTGCTCTCGGGTCGGTAATTTATTAATTGCTTGTGTATGATCAATATATCCTCAAAAAATATCTGGCGGGTTGCTTATCCGATTCTCATAAGCCTGGCGATGGAACAGCTTTTGGGAATGACCGATACGGCCTTTCTGGGTCGTGTAGGTGAAATCGAACTGGGCGCATCGGCCTTGGCGGGCGTTTTCTACACGGTAGTTTTTATGCTGGGTATGGGTTTCAGCATTGGCGTACAGATTATCATCGGAAAAAGGAACGGATCGGGCAATTATGCCGATGTCGGCAAGGCGTTCTGGCAGGGAACATATTTTCTTATTGCCTTGGCTTTGATTTTATGCCTTGTCTTTGAACTGTTTACACCGGCATTAATGGATATTATGGTCAGCTCTGACAATATCAGAGCGGCAAGCTGCGACTATCTCCGATACCGCATCCCAAGTTTGCTTTTTGCCTTCGGAACTGCCATGTACCGGGCTTTCTATGTTGGAACCACACAAACCAAAACCCTTACCTTCAATTCGTTGGTAATGGTAGTGGCAAACATTTTCTTCAATTGGGTGCTGATTTTCGGGAAACTTGGTCTTCCTGCAATGGGAATCAAAGGCGCAGCCCTTGGTTCCACATTGGCTGAGGCCGTAACCCTTCTGGTCTTCATCGCCCGGACCCCAAAAGTTTGCGACCGTTCAAAATACGGACTTGATAAAGTACAAAAAATTGATTTTAAGGAACTTAAATCTATTTTTGGAGTCTCACTCTGGACGATGATTCAGAACTTCGTTTCCATTTTTACCTGGTTCATCTTTTTCCTATTCATTGAGCACACCGGTGAAAGGGCACTCGCAATTTCCAACATTATCCGTAACACCTCCGGCCTTGTGTGGATGGTGCTGATGGCCTTCGCCTCGACCTCCAGCACCTTAGTCAGCAATCTGATAGGTGAAGGCCGATACGAAAGTGTCCGTCCCCTGATTTTGCGGGTCTGCAAAATTACCTACACTTGCCTGATTCCCCTTTTGCTGCTTTTCTGCCTGTTCCCGAAGCTCGTTTTGGGAATCTACACTGATATCAACGATTTGATTATTAACTCCATACCATCTCTGTGGGTTTTGGCTGCCAGTTATCTGCTGACGATTCCTGCAGCGATTCTGTTTCAATCGGTC
The DNA here is from genome assembly GCA_946055165.1 of uncultured Bacteroidales bacterium. GTDB lineage: Bacteria > Bacteroidota > Bacteroidia > Bacteroidales > UBA932 > Cryptobacteroides. Next base: position 23,517 of record CAMGFA010000029.1, on the reverse strand, counting down.
TGCGGAACAGGAAAGACAAAAGTGGCATTTCTTCTGGAATTGTCCGCTTTGCTGGTCTATACTATTTTCTGCTACATCATCATAGAGTTGATGCATAGCGATGTAGCCCTATGCTGGTCATCGGAGGCTGTCTATGCCGCGGTGATGCTGTTGAGCACCGCACTTTATTTACGCTCACAGAAATGGTGTGAACAAACTGAAAAATAAGTATATTTGTGTTTTAAGCAGTTAACACGTCAATGCAAGCAATAATTCTGGCCGCAGGAATGGGCCGACGACTGGGTGAACTCACAGGAAACAATACCAAATGTATGCTCAAGGTGAACGGAATTCCGCTCATCAACAGAATGCTCGATTCTCTCACAAGCTTGGACATCAGCCGGATCGTCATAGTTACAGGTTACAAAGGAGAAAACGTAAAGTCTTATCTTGGAGCTGCTTACAATGGAGTTCCCATCGAATATATCGACAATCCAATTTACGACAGGACCAACAACATCTACTCGCTCTATCTGGCAAAAGACCGCCTGTGCGCAGAAGACAGCCTCCTGCTGGAATCGGACATTATCTTCGAAGCATCGGTCCTGAACAGGCTTATGGCCGATCCCAACCCGAATCTCGCCCTCGTCGACAAATACGAGAGCTGGATGGACGGCACGGTTGTCACATTAGATAAGGATTTGAGAATAAACAACTTCATCACAAAAAAGCACTTTAAGTACGAGGATATCGACAAATACTACAAAACCGTAAATATCTACAAATTCAGTCAGGACTTCTCGCGCAACCATTATGTGCCGTTTCTTGAGGCTTATTGCCACGTGCTCGGCAAGAACGAGTATTATGAGCAGGTGCTGAGAGTATTGACTTTGCTGGACGATGCCCCATTGAAGGCGCTTCCCCTCAACGGCGAGAAGTGGTACGAGATCGACGATGTACAGGATCTGGATATCGCACAAAGCATGTTCTGCGCATCGGCCAGTGAACAAATGCATTCTGTAACAGGACGATACGGTGGTTTTTGGAGATTTCCGCACATGCTGGATTTCTGTTATCTGGTGAACCCGTATTACCCGAAACAAAACATGCTCGATGAACTCAAGGCCAATTTTGAGCCGCTGCTGCGGTCGTACCCTTCTGGGATGCGGGTAAACAGTTTGCTGGCAGCCAAGAACTTCGGCATCAGGCAGGAACACATAGTTGTGGGTAACGGTGCAGCTGAACTCATCAAGTCACTGATGGAAAATGAGGAAGGTCCTTTGGGCGCAATTTCCCCTACTTTTGAGGAATATCCACACAGATGTAAGAACGTAATTACCTATATACCAAAGAATAAAGACTTTCATTATACAGCTTCGGACATAATGGACTTCTTTGGGGACAGGGAGGTGAAATGCCTTCTTCTTATAAATCCGGACAATCCTTCGGGCAATTATATAGCCTTTGACGAGTTGCTTGAACTTATCGAATGGACGGGAAAGCGGGGAATCCGTTTTATCGTTGACGAAAGTTTTGTCGATTTTGTGGACGATATGGCCATTCGCAATGTGAGCCTTCTGCAGGAAACCCTTCTGATAAAACATCCTCATCTTTGTGTAATTAAATCTATATCAAAGTCTTACGGTGTCCCTGGCTTAAGGCTTGGCATTTTGGCCTCGTCCAATGAAGATTTGATTCAAAGGGTAAAGAAGGATGTTGCCATCTGGAATGTGAATTCTTTTGGCGAGTTTTTTATGCAGATTTTTGAAAAATATCAGAAGGATTATGCCGATGCCTGTGACAGTTTTCGTCGCGAGCGTGTTTTGTTTGAAGCTGAACTCAAGCAAATCAAGCATTTACGTCTTGTTCCATCACAAGCCAATTACTTTTTGTGTGAGCTTTTGGCCGATACTTCTGACTGCCGTATTCCGGAATCGTGCCCGGTGCGAAGTTCAGAGGAATTGGCTGCGCGCCTGTTGAGCGAATTTGATATATTGATTAAGGATTGCTCCGGGAAAAGTGCTTTTGATGGATTGAATTACATCAGGATTGCCATTCGGGACAGGTCGGACAATCATCGGCTGATTGAGGCCTTGACAAAAATACTGTCCTAAACATTTACAAGAGAAGATATCCTAGCCGCCGTTAGATACCCCTGACGGTGGCTTTTTCGTTGTGCCCTTGTTCAGCCACCGGCATTTAGCACACCTTTGTTGAGACGAGTTCACTTCTGATATCACGTTGGGCTCTGCCATTCTGTCGGTATCCGCCATCCTGTCGGTATCCGCCATCCTGTTGGCATCTGCCATCCTATCGGCATCGGCATCTGGAACGGGGTACTCCAGCTGAGTGGTGCGAGTGGCGGTGAGGTGTGCCAGATGCGGGTGGGGTAAGGTGGGGAAGACGAGATTGGGCTGGTGTCAGTGTGTTGTGACGGTTGATGGTGAGAGCTTTGGCCTATGCGGGGGAGTTGATGGTGGCATCTGGAACGGGGTGCTTCAGTGGAGTGCTGTGAGTGGTGGTGAGGTGTGCCAGATGCAGGTGGGGTATGGTGGGGAAAGACGAGATTGGGCTGGTGACAGTGTGTTGTGATGGTTGATGGTGAGAGCTTTGGCCGATGCGGGGAGGTGCTTGCCGGGGAGGTGATGGTGGCATCTGGAACGGGGTGCTTCAGCTGAGTGGTGCGAGTGGCGGTGAGGTGTGCCAGATGCAGGTGGGGTATGGTTGGGAAAGACGGGATTTGGCTGGTGACAGTGTGTTGTGACGGTTGATGGTGAGAGCTTTTGGCCGATGCAGGGAGTTGGTGGTGGCATCTGGAACGGGGTACTCCAGCTGAGTGCTGCGAGTGGCGGTGAGGCGTGCCAGATGCAGGTGGGGTATGGTTGGGAAAGACGAGCTTGGGCTGGTGACAGTGTGTCGTGATGGTTGATGGAGCGAGGTTTTGGCCGATGCGGGGGGCTTGGCCGGGGAGTTGGTGGTGGCATCTGGAACGGGGTACTCCAGCTGAGTGCTGCGAGTGGCGGTGAGGCGTGCCAGATGCAGTTCACACGAGACAAGCCAAATCATTACATCTGGCACACCCTGCCTCAACTTACTTGTTCCAGCAATACCCCACCGTTCCAGATGCCCTCCTCAATGTCCATCATTACATCTGGCACACCCTGCCTCAACTTACTTGTTCCAGCAATACCCCACCGTTCCAGATGCCCTCCTCAATGTCCATCATTACATCTGGCACACCCTGCCTCAACTTACTTGTTCCAGCAATACATCACCGTTCCAGATGCCCTCCTCAATGTCAAAAACAATTCAGAAACAGTTTCAAGTGCAATACTTAAGGCCGTTCCAAATATTTTGGCAGCGAAAGTTATTCTGCCCGGTCGGCGCGCGGAGCCACCCACAGAGCTCAGGCGCGACGACAGTGCGCGGAAATAATTTCAGTACCAGTTTCAAGAAGCAGTTCGGGGTATCACCAAAAGAATACCTTTAGACCCTGCGGCCCAAAGGTATTCTCCTGCCTTTATATATATTTGGTACTTTTCAGTACCTTATGACATAGCCTTCTTTATCAAGAATCTTGCCATCTTTCTTGTACAGGGCGCTTCCGGCGGGCAATTCCACCAAAATCATTGCCGACCGTGCCGGGATGTCTATGCGGCAGTTCCCCTCTGCCCCTTTGACAAGGTATTGGCCCGAAACTATGTCGTAAAGGTCGTAGCTTCCGGTGGCGTAAGACATTGTTCCGTAAACGAGATGCTCATTCGAGTAGTTGAACGAATTGTCGTTGCTGAAAGGATTGTAATAGAGGTTGACCGGGTATTTCCGCTCGGCGTAGAAGTCGGTGATGTTGCAGTCCAGACGGATGATTCCTTCGGTGTCGGTAGGGCTGATGAGGGCTCCGAATATGCCTACGGGAGAGCTGCTGTAGAGGGAGAACATGGTAATGGTATCGTTCTTGGAGGTCCAGGTCGGGCCGTCGCCTTCAGCTATCGGACACACGCTGGAAGGATAGACTCCGTATCGGTCACGCTTCTTGAGTCCTTCGTAGCCTATGACGCCGCCGCTGTGTTCTTTTAGCTGAGGGGCGAACTGGTGGGCATCGTCAATGTAGTTGGGGTAGAAGAGTCTGGTGGCGCTTGCTGCATGGTACATCCATCGGCCAATTGTGTTGGCGAATTCCGGAGCGTATTTTACCATAGGCACCAGAGGCATTGCCAGTTCAAAGCTGTTCATAAGGAAGGCGTAGCCGCCGCCGTCGCTCCAGCTGCCCTGAAGACCGTAGCAGTCGTATTCTCCCCACTTTTCGTTGATGACTCCCCAGCCGTATCGGCCACTGTGTGAATGGCAGCCGTCGAAGGTCCAGTCAAGCATTTGCAGGACATTGTATTCTGTGCCTTCGTTGGCGTTGAGCCAGGCTGCGGCATAGGCTCCATAAGGGAGCAGAATTTCGTAGAGACGGCTTTCCTTCTGGGAATCGAGCACGCTCACAGCGCTCTTGGCTGCGTCGAGACAGGCCTGGTCGCCGAATTTGCGGTAGGAATTGAGCAGTACCCATGCGTGTCCTCCGGCGGCATCCTGCTGTTTCGGGATCTTGTTGTCGATAGGGCTCATGCTGGCGAAATTGAAGGCCGAGTGGTCGTAGTTTCCGCCGAGAGCCTGCTCTGCGAGAACGAACTGGTCGGCAATGCTGCGCTGGATGGCATCGGCCCCTTCAATTCCTGGAAACACGTCGCAGACGGCAGTGTAGAGCACATTCGGAAGAATGTTGTACCACCAGTCTGAGGCATATCCGGAGGTGGAGTTGAGCATTATTTTCCAGCCGTTTGCCTTGGCGAAATATTGCTGGAGCATACGCGGATAGTTGTATCCGTCCTGATTGCTTTTGTCTATTCCCACAAGGCCTGCACCCAGAACGGCGGCCATTGTATTTATGGCTTCGTGGGCGCCCGGACGCGATGGCCCCTGGCGGCTGTCTCCGACGGTGGTGTAGAGGCCGAAGCCTTCGAAATCGATGTTCGGATGTTTGGTATCGGTCCAGATCAGGGGAAGGTATTCCCCTTCGGCATTGCGGTCGAAGACATAGGCGTCGTAGTCTCTGGCCAGTTTGTACCAGTCTATGAGCTGGTAGCTGCCCGATACGAAAGGCATATACAGAACCCTGCCAATCTGCTGCTGGGCAACAGATTCTTCTTTTTCGTCAATGGCTTCGAAGCCTTTGGGAAGGCTTTGGCAGGAAAGGAGGCCTGCCAGGGAGGCAAGCAGAAGTATATTCTTATGCATTATGTGGGTGTTTTGAATTGGGACCCTGCCGCAGTATCACCTGCGACAGGGCAAAATGGATAATTATTTCTCGGAGTTGTAAAGTTTGGAAACCTGACCTGCTGTGAGGGCAACGTTGTAAACCTTGAGCTCGTCGAGAAGACCCCAGAAGCAAGACCAGTTGTCTGCGTTGGCATCTGCAGGGTTGAACCAGTCGTCACCGCAAGCAACCTCCCAAGAGCACTGCTGTCCGATGCAGAGGTAGTTCTCGTCTAAGGTAGTGATGGTGCCATTGCACTTCTCTGTCCAAGCCTTGGTGAGCTGTCCGTCAACATAGAAGTCAACTGTTCCGGCGCTGAGGTCGGCAGATACAACTACATGGTGCCACTCGTTTGCAGGGCAGCTGTTGTCGGTCTCATTGTCCATATCGGTGATGCCGCCGCTGTGTGCAAGGGTGAAGAATGGCTTGCTGCCGTCCTGAAGCTGAAGTTTCCATGAGCTCCAGCGGTTGAAGGAGATGATGTAGTTGTTTGCATAAACCTTAGAAGGCTTAACCCAAACTGCAACAGAAATTGCGCTTCCGGCAAGAGCGGAAGGATTGAAGCCGGTGATGTTGAAGTTGGCACCGTTCTCAAGTTTGACGGCTTTTCCAACTTTACCATCTACATAGGTAGGCAAGGTCTCGTTTGAGAATACCTCCTTAGGGCCTGCGCAGGCTGTAAGAGTCCAGGCGTTGCTTCCTGTGGTCTTGTCTGTCTCACCGTCGAATTTGCACTCGAAAGTAAGAGCCTCACTTGGGATGGCACCGTAAGCTGAGTTCTTGAAGGTCTCGATGGCTGCCTTTACGTTGGCAACGATGTTGTCAACATGGCTCTGGCTTGTTACGGCCTCCATAGCTGTCTTTGCGTTGCTGATGGCTGTCTTGAAGGTGGCGATAGCCTCTGCTGGGTACTCGTCGGTGGTAGCGCTCGATGCGAGGGCTTCGGCCTCGGCGATTACTGCATCGTACTCGGCGGTGTTGAGTTTGTCATTTTCCTCTTTCTGGCAAGCTGCGAAGGAAAGAGCTGCGATTGCAAGAATTGCAAGTGATTTTAATGATTTCATAATAAATAAATTATAAAGGGTTTATATTGATGAATTGATATCTGTTTCGGATTGTGGAAGAGGGAAGTAGAAGCGCTCGCTTTCCCAAGGGAGTTCCGGAAGGACGGATTTTGCATAGTCTTTTCCGTAGCGCATCACGTCGAAGAATCTTTGGAATTCGAAGCCGAGTTCTCTTCTGCGTTCCTTGCGGATGGCATCTCTGAGTTCGCTTTGTCCAAGTTCTCCGAGTCCGGAGAGGCCTGCCCTGTTGCGCACTACGTTGAGAGGGGCAATGGCATTGGTTTCATTGCTTTCGTTGAGGGCTTCGGCCTTCATCAGAAGCACGTCGGCATAGCGCAGAATGTGCTGAGGTATGGTGCTTTGGGCAATGGCTTCGCCTTCCGGCAGTGCCTCGTGGTATTTCTTTACGAGGTAGCCTGTGGCTTCGGACCAGCTTGAAGAGAAGGTGGTTCCGAACCATGGCTGGCCGTTTCGGCCGATGGAGGCATCGAGTCGAGGATCGGTTTCGCCGCTCTCGGTGAGTTCGTCGAAGCAGTCGACATAGGCCTGGGTAGGGGCGTTGAAGTAGTAGCCTCCTTCCGCAGATGGGGCAAACCATACATTGAGGCTGTTGCCGAGCTGGGCTGTGGTGTTGTTGGCGAAGCGGATTGCAAAGATGCTCTCAATGCTGTTCTCGCCGCCTCTCTGGAAGAGCTCTGCGTAACTGTCTTCAAGGTCGTAGATGTCGAGGGTCTCGATTTCGCTGATTGCTGCAAGGCAGGAGGAGTAGTCTTTCTGGTAGAGCTTGCTTTTTGCCAACAGTGTGAGGGCTGCACCCTTTGTGGCGCGTCCGGCTTCACTTTCCGGCCATTCGGTAGGGAGAATGTCGGCAGCTGCGCGGAGGTCTTTGTCAATCTGGCTGTAAATCTTCTCTACTGAAGACAGTCCCACGTGGATGGCATCGTGAGTGTTCTGCGGCAGAAGTTTGAGTGGAACTTCTCCGAAGATGTTCACAAGCTTGAGATAGCTCCAGGCTCTGAGGAACTGGGCCTGGGCGATGATGCGGCCTTTTGTCTGTTCGTCGAAAGACATTTCTCCTACGAAGGCAATCACGTTGTTGGCGCGGTTGATGGTTTCGTAGCTGTGCTGCCAGAACTCACTTATAGGGCCGTTGTCGGCAGTGGCCGTGAAATTGTCTATGGCATTGATGTCGGCCTGGTCGCCGGCATTGCCGCCCTTTACAGAATCGTCCGAAGCCACATCGCTGAAAATCCAGAGCTTGTGGTTGTAGAGGGAGTTGTAAACGGCGTTTACTGCCATTTCAGCCTTCTCTGCGTCGGTATAGTAGTTCTCCGAAGTGAAGCCGCCCTTGAGTTCCTCGTCGAGGAAGTTGCAGGCTGAAAGCGAAAGCAGAGCTGCGAGGGAGAGTATGGTGTAAATTTTCTTTTTCATATCCGTATGCAATTAGAAGGTGATGTTGAGTCCGAGGGTTAGGCTCTTTGCGACAGGGTAGGTACCCCAGTCTATTCCGTTGGCGCGGTCGCCTTCGGAGGCGGAGTTGCTGCTCACTGTCATTTCAGGGTCGAGTCCGTTGTATGCGGTGAAAGTGAGAAGGTTATTGCCGGCAAGATAGAGGCGGCAGTTGGAAATAGGGCTGCCTTCCTTCAATTTGAAGTTGTAGCCCACCTGGAGGTTCTTCAGACGCAGGTATGAGCCGTCCTCGAGGAAGCGGGTCGATGCCTTTACGTTGTTGGTCTTGCCGCTCCAGCTTGCACGTGGCTGGGTATTGGAGTGGTTCTCCGGAGTCCAGTGCTCGTCGTAGTAGCGTTTGGTGACATTGAATCCGCGGTAGTAGCCCTCGATGTCGTAGTTGATCTGGGAGAAAATCTTCTGCCCGAAGGCTCCCTGGAAGAACATTGTGAAGTCCCAGTTCTTGTAGTACGCGTTGAGATTGAGTCCGGCGTTGAACATAGGGATGGCCGAGCCGCAGAAGGTGCGGTCCTTTTCGTCGATTACTCCGTTGTCGTCCTGGTCTTTGTACATCACATCACCAGGGACGATGGTGCCGGGAGCTCCCTGATTGGCGTGCAGCATGATTTCGGAATCGTTCTGGAAAATTCCTTCCATTTCATAGAGGAAGAACGAACCGATAGGGTAGCCCACCTGAGTAAGGGTTGCATATACTCCGGAGTCCACGCGTCCGCTTTGGATTGGTGCGTTGAGCGAGAGCACCTCGTTGTGCAGGAAACCTCCGTTGAGAGTTATGTTGAAGCCCCAGTCGGTGAAGTCGCGTCTGTAGAAGAGTTCCACATCCACACCGGTGTTCAGAACGGAGCCGTTGTTTATCCAAGGAGCGCTGAGGTATCCGGCCGATGAAGGGATGGATTCCTGTACGAGCATATCCTTTGTGACTTTGTAGTAGAAGTCGAGGGTGGCACCGAAACTGTTCTTGAAGCCTTCGAAATCGATACCGAGGTTGAACTGCTTGGAAGTCTCCCATTTGAGGTCCTCGTTGCCCATACTTGTCTGGGCATATCCGTTTTCAACACCTGCTCCGAATGCATAGTAGTAGTTCGGGGTGTAGCGGTCGCAGTAGGCGTACAGTCCGATATTCTGGTTTCCTATCGAGCCATAGCCTGCGCGCAGTTTGAGTTTGTCAATGGCAGGAATGTCCTTGATGAAGTCTTCCTCTTCCATGTTCCAACCGGCCGATACGGAGTAGAAGGTGCCCCAGCGGTTCTTTTTGCTGAATCGGGATGAACCGTCCTCGCGGATGATTGCCGATGCGTAGTACTTGCTGCCGAAGTTGTAGTTGGCCGATGCGAAGAAACTCATCAGAGCCGATCCGCTTTCGCCCTGGGTGGCGCGGTTGATGCCGTTGCCCAGACCGACGTAAAGCAGGTTGTCGGAGGTGTCGCTGAATATGGTATCGGACATTCCGTAGGTCTTTTCGTGGTTTTTCACGAGCTCGGTACCTACAAGGTAGTTGAGGGAGTGCTGTCCGAAACTGAGCCTGTGGTTGAAGGTGGAGTTGACAGTCCAGTTGAGACTGTTTGAAAGATTGATATCCAGGCCGTTAGAACTGTTGATGCGATTGTTGTCCCCCCATGTGGTATTAAACACGCGGCTTGTGTAGTCACGGTAGTCCACACCCATCGTGGTATTGAGGAAGATGTCCTTGGTGAAGTTGATGAGCACGTTTCCTGTAGCGAGGAAGGATTTTGTGCTGCTGGTGCGGTCGGTATTGTCGATCAGGCCTTCGGGGCTGTAACCGTCGCCGAAGAAGGTGTTATAGGCAGGATTTCCATAATACTGGCTTGGAAGGTCCACGTAGTTGCCGTCTTCGTCATATATCGGGATGGCAGGGTTGCGGAAGAAAGCGTAGCGGACCACGCTTCCGCCTTCACCGGAGCCGTAACCGTCGCCGGAGCTGGAAACCGAACGCTGTGAGGAAAGGGAGCCGTTGATGTTGAGTCCGACCTTGAGCCAGTCCTTTACCTGCGAGCTGATGTTGGAACGCAGGCTTCCGCGTTTGTAGTTTGTGCTGCGGATAATACCGTCCTGGGCATACCAGGAGCCCGATACTATGTACTGGGTCTTGTCAGTTCCTCCGCTGAGGGAAATCTCGTGGGAGTTGATTGGAGCCACCTGGAAGATTTCTTCGATATGGTTCACATCGGCAAAGTCCTTTACCCATTCGCCTTCGATGAGAGGGCGCTTTACTATGGAAGAAGCGTTGTCGGCAGTGGCGGCTTCGTTGTAGAGCTGTATGTATTCTTCAGTGTTGCTCATTGGGGTGAGCCTGCCGTGGAACTGGATACCGCTCTGCATATTGTAGCTTATTTTGGAGTCGCCCTTGCTTCCGCTCTTGGTGGTGATGAGCACTACGCCGTTGCTCGCACGGGAGCCGTAGATGGCTGCGGACGATGCGTCCTTGAGCACGGAGATGCTCTCTATGTCATTTGTGGAGAGGTTGTTCAGGGCCGATTCCACTGGAATGCCGTCCACGATGTAGAGAGGTTCGTTGCTGGAGCTGATGGAGCTGGAACCGCGTACACGAACCGATATGTTGGCACCCGGAGCACCTGTCTGTGTGGTAACTTCCACACCGGCAATACGTCCCTGGAGGGATTGGGAAACCGATGCCACCGGAACTTTTGTGAGTTCGCTGCCGCCAACCTTGCTCACCGAACCGAGCACGTCGCGCTTTTTCTGTACAGAGTAACCCACCACGACAACGTCGTCGAGGAACATTTCGTCGAGTTTGAGAACTACATCGATTACACGGCGCTGTCCCACAGTCTCTTCAACGGTGCTGTAGCCGATGAAGCTGAATTGGAGTACGGTTTCTTCGGAAGGGACATTGATTTCGTAATGTCCGTCGAAATCGGTCATAGTACCGCTGCTGGTACCTTTGATAATGACTCCGGCTCCCATAATAGGCTCGTTGGTCTCCGGGTCAAATACAGTTCCGCTAACTTTAATCTGTGCCATTGCGCAGAACGGAAGCAGCAGAAGTATGAGAGAAAATAATTTCTTCATAATTATTTGTATGCTATAGTGTTATTATTTACTCTGACTTGTCCGTCCACATTCTCTATCTTCGAGCCTGCAGGCAGTTCCACAACGAGTACGGCTGAATCGGCCGGAATGGAAATCCTTGCACTGCCCTTGACATTTTTGGCAAGCCAGGTCTTGGAAATCACGTCGAAAAGGTCTTTGCGCCCCTCCCCGCCGGTCTTGTAGCTTACCTTCTTTGCACTCTCGTAAGGGTTGTAGAGAAGGTATTCAGGATAGGTTCTGTCGGCGTAGAAATCGGTGGCGTTGCAGTTCAGACGCAGGATTGCTTCCACATCGGTGGTCTCCACAATGGCACCGAGAATGCCGCAGGCGGAGGTGCTGTAGAGGGAGAACATGCTCTCCTTAGGGTTGGTCGGGTACCAGAGCGGACCGTCGCCAAGGGCCACAGGGTGGATGTCCATAGCTGCCTCTGCATATTCCGGCCTGTCGCCCAGCACATTGCGGTAGCGGAGTCCTTCGTAGGCCACGATGCTGTTGGTGTAGCTCTGGCGTCCCGGAAGGCACTGGTGCTCGTCCGGAAGCTGGTCAGGGAAGAAGAGACGGCAGTTGTTTGCGAGGTTGAGCATCCATCGGCCGATTGCGGCAGCGTATTGCGGCTGGTATTTTACCATAGGCACGAACGGCCAGGCCACATCTATGCTGTTCATAAGGAAGGCAAAGCCTTCTCCGTCGGTCAAACTGCCCTGAAGGCCGCTGATTTCGTAGTCGCCCCATTTGCCTGCAGTTATGCCCCAGCCGGTGCGGCTGCGTACAGGATTGGTACAGCCGTCGAATACCCAGTCGAGCATTTTTGCAATGTCGTAGTTACATCCGTATTCGGCGTTGAGCCTCGAGGCGGTGTAGATGCCCATAGGAAGGAGAATCTCGTAGAAGCGGCTTTCTGTCTGGCTGTCAAGGGCAGCAATTGCGCTCTTGGCGCGTTCCAGATAGCGCTCGTCACCGAATTTGCGGTAAGCTGCAAGAAGCACCCAGCCGTGTCCGCCGGCGGCATCCTGCTGCTCGGGAATCCAGTTGACCATACCCTTCATTTGGGCGTAGTCGAAGTAGGAGTAGTCGTAGTTGCCGTCAAGCACCTCGTCGGCCTTTGCGAACTGTTCGGCCACGGTGTGCATAATCTCATCGGCCCCGTCCACTCCCGGGAAAAGCTCGCTCACCGCGTAGTAGAGCAGGTTCGGGTAAACATCGTACCACCAGTCGCGACCGTAGCCGCCTCCGAGCAAAGCCACGTCAGGGCAGGTGTTGTTCATTACGATATTCCACTTCGTGTCCTTGTTGAAGTAGTTCTGCACCATTTTCACATAGTTGTAGCCTTCGGGAGAAGTGGTTTTGTCGATTCCCATAAGGCCTGCGCTGAGAAGTGCATGCAGGGTGTTCAGACTTTCGTGGAACTCACCGTTGTTGCGGTTCGGGCCCTGTCGGTCGTCGGCCATTGCCGTATAGAGGCCGAAGGTGGCCTGAGGGAAGTTCCTCTGGGCATTGTCTATCCAGATTACAGGACCGGCCGGGAGAGTGGAGTTGAAATCGAAGGCATATGCTTCGAAATCAAGAGCTTTCTGCTTCCAATCGAGGATTTTGTAAGGCTGGGGAATGCGGGCCATCTGCTCGACCCTGTTTATTTGTACCTGTTCCACCGGAGTTCCTTCACTCTTGGAGCAGCAGGCGGCAAAAAGGAGACTGGACGATGCTAGTATGGCTATTGTCTTTTTCATTATTTTTCTGTCTGTTTTGTAATGTGCTGTGCCAAAGGCAGGGAGATGAGCTGGAGTGCGCCAACGATGAGCAGGGCGTACCTGAGGGCGATGTCTTCCGTGAAGATGCCGGCGATGGCGATGAAGAGAATCATTCCAAGTGCTCTTCCTGCGAAGAGTCCGAGCTCGTGCGAGAGGATGTAGGTGTATCCGTCTCTTTTTTCAATGGCCGATACGTAATCGATGGTCTTCATCATTGTAGGGAAGTAGGCCAGATCGTGGATCGGCTGGAAGAAAATCTTGCAGATGATGAAGATGTATGCACCGGCGGCGCTGAAAAGGATGCAGTTGGCCAAAGTGCCGGCAAAGAAGACGAAGAGTCCGGTGCCGAAGATGGCCATTCTGTGCTTAGGCTTGGAAACACGTCCGAGCACATAAACAATCACTGCGGTGAGTGCTCCGCCGGCTCCCTGGATGAGTCCGAGCTCTCCTTCTCCTCCGATGAATTTGAGGATGAGGATGGCTGGTGCGGTTACGAGGAAGCCTTGAACCATTCCCTTGAGTGAGGCCAGAGAAAGCATCTTGTACCAAAGGCTGTGGAACTTGACATAGAAGAAGTTCTTGCTTTCCGGCTGCTTGAAGTCGCCTCTCGAGAGCACGATGCAGGCTATGATTGCTATTACAGTTGCGAGTACTGTCGTAATCTGGTAGCCGTTCTGAAGATTGAGGGTGCGGCCGAAGAGATTTGCCCCGTCAACACTTGCCAGAAGTGCACCCACTGCCAGAGGAATCACAATGTTCCAGAGGGAGAAGAAGAACGACTCTGTTCCGAAGAAGTAGTTGCGGTTGTCGTCGTTGGTGGAGTAGAGGGTGAGGAGGTAGCGGTTGGTCCAGAAGAAGCCTGTGGTGAGTCCGAGCAGGAAACCTGTTCCGCATATCATGGTGAGGTTCACGTTCTTTATGAACATCATCACCATAAGAGCCACGGCCGATACCAGAATACCGAAACTGTAAAGGGTCTTTACATTGATCTTCTTGAGCAGAAGGCCGTTCACAACAGCCGAAAGGGCTACGCCGATGTACATGCACAACTGATAAACCACTACCATGGAAGCAGCTCCCGTGTTGCGCATGATGTAGGCTCCCGCAAAGATTTCCACAATAGGGAGAACCATTGCGAAGAGCATGTTCGTGAGCAGAAGAGTCTTTATGTTCTTCGGCTGCGAAAGGAAATATCTGATTTCTCCGTTCTTTTTCATTTGTCTTTATTTTTTGAGGGATGCAAGGATTTCCTTGATGGAGAATTCGGCGCTGCAGATAACTTCGTCCGATGCTCCGTAGAAAATGCGGATTGTGTCTTCGTCAACAAGATATTGTCCGTTGGTGAAGACCACATTGCCGAAGAAACCGGTCTTCTCGTAGTCTGCGATAGGCTCCATAATAGGTTCTTCGCTGCGTGCGAGCACTTTGGTAGGGTCGTTGAGGTCGAGAAGCAGGGCTCCGAGGCAGTAGCGGTTTTCGGCGTTGGCTCCGTGATAGATTTCAAGCCAGCCTTCTTCTGTCCTTATAGGAGCTGCGCCTGCACCTACGCGCGCTGAGTCCCATTTTCCTTCGCGTGTTGTGGCAATGCACACGTGCTTGCCCCAGTGGATGCGGTCCGGTGATTCGGCCACCCAGATGTAGTTTCCACCCAGTTCAGGGCTGCTCGGGCGGTGGAATGCATAGTATTTGTCGCCTATTTTCTCCTGGAAAAGAGCACAGTCCTTGTTGTGAGGAGGGAAAATCATTCCGTGGCGGGTGATTTCCTTGAAATCTCTGGTCTCGATAAGGCCCACTCCCACTGCAACTGGAGACACTTCGGTGAAGGTGAGGAAATAACCGTCTTCGGTGGTGGCTACGCGGCAGTCTTCAATACCGAATGACTCTTGGAAGCCTTTTCCGAAAATAGGTTTGATTTCAGGATCTTCATAGAAATGAACATCATCATCGCTGCATACCGGACGCAGATAAGAGAGGGTGGTGAGATAGTAGTTGCCTTTGTATTTGATAACGCGGGCATCGGATGAGTCGAGCTCCGGGTCGTTCTTGTCGAAGGTGAGGACTTCGATTTCACCCTTGTCATTATAAATAGGGAAACTGATTTTTCCTTCCTGTTGTACCGGACGTTCCGCTACTCTGAGCAGGAGCCAGGTCTTGCCGTTGAGTTTGAATACTCCGGGGTTCAACAAACAGGTGATTTCCATGCCTGGAATACAGGCTTTGAGATCAGATGGCCTCAGAAGAGGGTTGTTCTCGTTTCTTTTTGCGATATCCATAATATATAATGCGTTTTAGTGTCTTTTGTAGTGTTGCAAAGGTACACTTGTGCCTTATGGCTTTGGTATACTTTTCTTTCAAAGTGGTGTACTTTTTTTATATATTTGCAGAAAAATAACACTTTTGCTATGTCAAAGTCCTTTTATAAGCCACTTTTATTGCTGTTTTGTTTTATCCCGCAGTACCTTTTTGCGGAGGTGAAATATCTGACCAACAGCAACGGACTCTCCAACAGTTCGGTAACCTGCATCTATCAGGACAGTGAAGATTATCTTTGGTTGGGTACCTGGGACGGACTCAACCGCTACAATGGAAGGGATTTTGAAATTTTCCGCCCCAGCCTCGATACCACGAGTATCAGCGGCAATGTCATAAGGGACATAATGGAGGACCATTCGGGCAATCTGTGGGTTTGCGGCGATCGCGGAATAGACCGTTTTGTAAAGGAGAAACACAATTTCAAGTGTTATTTTTTGGATATCCTTTCCAAGGGAATCAGGAGTGAACACTCCTTTTATCTTGTTCAGGACGCTATGGGTCAGCTCTATGCCGGTGTGTCCAATTACGGCATCTACCGCTATTCGCCGGAAAACGACAAATTCAGCCTTGTTTTTGAATTGGATTGTGAGCTTGACAATCTGTTTGTGGACAGCAAGTCCACCTTGTGGTATGTTTCGGATGGCTTGCTTTACAGTTTGCCTGTGGATGAAGATGTAATCAGTTTTGAAATTGCCCTTTTCCCTTCCTTGCTGTCCGATTTTGCCTGCATCAACAGCGACGGTACATCTGTATGGTTGGCAAAAGGCCACAGACTCTCTTTGCTGAATCTGTACAGCGGAAAAATCGAACGCAGTCTTGATCTGCCCTCGGAAATCGGCAGAATAAACTGTGTATTGGACAGGGGAGACATATTATATATAGGAGGGGCGGAAGGCTTGCTCCAGCTAAGCGGGCAGGGAAGCCGTTTCCTGATTCAGGGTTTTCCGGTGCTCTCCCTTTTCTGGGAAAGTGACAATCTGCTCTGGGCAGGCAGCGATATGATGGGGCTTGCAATGATAAGCAGTGCGGAAACTCCTTTTCATTCATTCACGGGTAAAGATTTTTCTTTCCTTTCCAAGGCTGCTGTCAGGGCTTTCTATGAAGAAACTCCAGACCGTCTGTGGCTTGGGACCAAGGGCAACGGAATGGCTCTTTTCAGTCGGGAGCAGCAGAAAATCATAAGAGAATATACTGCAGCCGACGGCCTTGCCGATAACAATGTTTATGCTTTTGGGGAGGGTGATGAAGTAATATGGATAGGAACAGACGGCGATGGTCTTGATTATTATGACAAAAGCCGGAGGACTTTGTTCCGTCTTCAGACGCTGCCTCAGATGATGCTCAAATCCGTCTATTCCATCCTTCAGACTGAAAGGAATGTGGTTTGGGTCGGGACCAGCGGTTATGGTCTCTACAGGATGGAAATCGACCGAAGTACTTCTCCTTATAAAGTTTTGTCATATAAGCACTTCAGTACAGGTCAGGGATTGGAGTCGAATGTGGTTTATTCTATAGTAAGCGGCAGGGCTCCGGAAGGAAGGGGCAAGACTGCTGTAGGGAAAGATGTGATTTGGGTTGGAACCCGTGGCGGTGGACTGTCCTGTTTCGGCATGGATGGGGAGAGCATCCCTCTTGATATAGGCAGTTCCTGGCAGAAGGCTTTTTCGGACATTACCAGTCTGCTCTACGAAAAGTCCAATTCCACTCTGTGGATAGGTACCGGAATGGGTGTATATGGCTTGGGCCCGGACGGAAATATAGAGAGTCTGGATGTGCGTCATGTCAAGGGTACCAGTGTGCACAGTATGTTGCAGGAAAACGACCGTCTCTGGCTTGGAACCAACAACGGTCTTGTGCGGATTGACAAGTCGGTGAGTCCTTTTTCGGTAACCCGATACTCTTCGGAGGATGGCCTTCAGGACAATGAATTCTCCGATGGAGCCTGCTTCCAAAGCGACTATTCCGAAGATGTCTTTTTCGGAGGCATTTCCGGATTCACTTATTTTGACCCCTCTAAAATCGGCCGTTCGGAAGAATTTCCGAGGCTGAATCTCGATGGTGTTTTCATTAACAACGAGAGGTCCCTGGAATCGGTGGTAACGGAAAACGGACGCAGGAGAATTGTCATTTCCCCACAGAACAAGTCCTTTTCGCTCAAATTCTCCTCTATGGATTATCTTTCGGGAGAACGTTGCGAACTGGCATATATCCTGGACCCATACCTCAAAGACTGGGTTTATGTCGGGACTTCCAATACCATTACTTTTACCAATGTTCCTCACGGCAGATATGAACTCAAGGTGCGCAATTCCAATGCCGACAAGGTGTGGAACAGTGAATACTTCAGCATAGAGCTCCGGGTTCTGGCTCGCTGGTATGAGACTCTCTGGGCCCAGGTGCTTTTGACCGTGCTTGTATTGGGTCTTTTGTTCCTTGTGGGGCTGAATATACTGTTGCGCCGCAAAAGCAGGCTCAAAGTTCTTGAAGAAGAGACCGAAAAGAACAGGATGACTGAAATACACGAAGCCAAACTGCGCTTTTTCACCAATATTGCTCACGAGTTTTCCAATTCCCTCACACTCATCTACGGTCCTTGCAAGGAGTTGCAGGAGATGAGGGGGATGCCATCGGACAGTCACAAATACCTCAATTACATAGAGAGCAACAGCTCGCGTATGCTCAGTCTCATTCAGCAGCTTATTGCTTTTCGAAAAGCGGAAAGCGGCCATCTCAGAATAGTGGCAGAGGAGGTCGATGTCAATGCGCTGCTGCAGAATATTGAATCGTACTTCAAAGGCCAGCTCGAAGAACTGCGGATGCAATTGCTCAGTGAGGTCGAATCGGCCGAAATAAAATGGGTGACCGACCGCGACTGCCTCGAAAAAATCATCTTCAATCTCCTTTCGAACGCCACAAAATACACTCCGCCCGGAGGCCGGATAAAGATTGAGGCCGGAGTGAAGGAGGGTCTGCTGCGGATTTCGGTCACGAACTACGGAATAGGCATACCGCAGGACAAGCGGGAAGCCATCTTCGACCGTTTCGAGGTGCTCGACCGTTTCGAAAGCGGTATCAGGAAAGGCAAGCTGAGCAACGGAATCGGCCTGTCGCTGTGTAAAAACCTTGTGGAGCTGATGGAGGGGCGGATTTGGATAGACAGCGATTCCAGCTCTTACACTTCCTTCCGTTTCGAATTGCCTATGCTGCAGAAAAGTGAGAATGCCGAAAAACGCAATAGCTTCCTGAACGACGATCCGGTGCAGTTTGTTGCAAACCAGCATCTTCCGCGTCCGGTGGAAGACGAGGTGGAGGCTCCGGCCAAAGCCAAGCGCATTCTCATTGTGGATGACGATGCCGAAATCCGTGGCTTTATCCGCAGTCTGCTGGCAGGCAAATACATCTGTTCGGAGGCGGGTGAAGGGGCCGAGGCTCTGGTCCTGATCAAACGCGAACGGCCCGATCTGGTGATTTCCGATATCGTGATGCCGGGGATGGACGGTTTACGTCTGCTCAAGAGCATACGCGAAAACAAGGCCTACGAGCACATTCCATTCATTTTGCTTACGTCGAACAATACGGAGGACAACGAGAGGCTGGGTCTGGAGCACGGAGCCGATTCCTTTATTGCCAAGCCTTTCAGCCCGGATATCCTTCTGGCCAGAATTTCCAATCTCATTGAGCGTGACGAGGCGGTGCTGCGCTATTCCAATTCCTCTTTGAGTGCGCTCGACCGCTTCCGCGGCAAGGAGGTCAGCAAGGAGGACGGACAGTTCCTTGAAAAGCTTACTGCATTGATAGACAAGTATATGGATAGTGATAAGCTATGTATGGATTTTCTTGCCGATGAAATGGCGGTGAGCAAGATGCAGATGTATCGCAAAGTGAAGCAGTATCTGGAAATTACTCCTGTAGAATACATTAAATTGTTGCGTTTGGAAAAGGCGGAAAAACTTCTGGTGGGAAGTAACAGAACAGTACAGCAGATTATGTTTGATTGCGGTTTCAACAGCAAAACCTACTTCTACAGGGAGTTTTTCAAGAAATACGGTACTACGCCGAAGCAATATCGAGAAAGTTCAAAAATTTTGTAAAAAAAGTTTGCTCTTTCAAAGAAACTTTGTATCTTTGCAGTCCCAAATCAGCAGCCTCTGGCCGAAAAGGTGTGGCAACGCTGCGAAATTAATTGAAATATAATTATGGACGCAATCAAAATTGTAGAACAGGCTTTTGCAGCAGACAAAACTGCTCAGTACCCTCAGTTCAAAGCCGGTGATACCGTCACCGTAACTTACAAAGTAAAGGAAGGTGACAAGGAACGCCTTCAGAAGTTCAAGGGTGTGGTTCTCCAGATTTCCGGAGCAACTCCTTACACTAGGACTTTCACAGTTCGCAAGGTTTCCGGTGGTGTTGGTGTAGAGAGGATTTTCCCTTATCAGTCACCATTTATCGAGAGCATTGAACTCAACAAAGTTGGTAAGGTACGTCGTGCACGCATTTTCTACCTCCGCAATCTTGCCGGTAAGAAGGCTCGCATCCGTGAGAAGAAGATGGCACAGAAAGCCAACGAGTAATAATTGGGGTTAGCCCCCAATGAACGGCGCCTTAGCTCAGCTGAATAGAGCATTTGACTACGGATCAAAAGGTCGCAGGTTTGAATCCTGCAGGCGTCACAAAAAATCGGTCAAGAAGAAATTCTTGACCGATTTTTTTTTTGCTGTTGCCGTGTGCGCGGGTGTTTGTGTTTGTGGTTGTGGTTGTGGCCCCTTGCCACTGGCCACCGGCATCTGGCACGCCCCGCCGCTACTCACAGCACTCCACCGCCGCACCCCGTTCCAGATGCCACCATCAACTCCCTGCATCGTCCCACCTAACCATTTCACCTTGCGGCACCATGCCGGCATCTGGCACGCCCGCGCATCGTCCAGACATCTTCCCGCCGCACCACCGTGCCAGATACCCTGCGCACTGCCCCTTGCCACTGTTCGCCGGCATCTGGCACACCCCGCCGCTACTCACAGCACGCCACCGCCACACCCCGTTCCAGATGCCACCATCAACTCCCGGCATCGTCCCACCTAACCATTTCACTTTGCTGCACCATGCTGGCATCTGGCACACCCCGCCACTACTAACAGCGCTCCACCGCCACGCCCCGTTCCAGATGCCACCATCAACTCCCTGCATCGTCCCACCTAACCATTTCACCTTGCTGCACCATACCGGCATCTGGCACGCCCCGCCGCTACTCACAGCACGCCACCGCCGCACCCCGTTCCAGATGCCACCATCAACTCCCTGCATCGTCCCACCTAACCATTTCACCTTGCGGTACCATGCCGGCATCTGGCACACCCGCGCATCGTTCAGACATCTCCCCGCCGCACCACCGTGCCAGATACCCTGCGCACTGCCCCTTGCCACTGTCTACCGGCATCTGGTACACCAGAGCATCGTCCAGACATCTCCACGCTGTACCACCGTGCCAGATACCCTGCGCACTGCCCCTTGCAGCTGTCCACCGGCATCTGGCACGCCCGCGCCGCTACTCGCAGTACTCCACCGCCACACCCCGTTCCAGATGCCACCATCAACTCCCGGCATCGTCCCACCTAACCATTTCACCTTGCTGCACCATGCTGGCATCTGGCACACCCGCGCATCGTCCAGACATCTCCCCGCTGCACCACCGTGTCAGATACCCTGCGCACTGTCCCTTGCAGCTGTCCACCGGCATCTGGCACGCCCCGCCGCTACTCACAGCACTCCACCGCCACGCCCCGTTCCAGATGCCACCATCAACTCCCTGCATCGTCCCACCTAACCATTTCACTTTGCTGAACCATGCTGGCATCTGGCACACCCGCGCATCGTCCAGACATCTCCACGTCGCACCACCGTGCCAGATACCCTGCGCACTGCCCCTTGCAGCTGTCCACCGGCATCTGGCACACCCGAGCATCGTTCAGACATCTCCACGCTGTACCACCGTTCCAGATACCCTGCAAATGTAGTGGGGTATCTGGTTATGAACAGTTTCGAGGAACTATTTTGTAATAAAGTATGCGCCTGCTACACAGAGAATTCCAGCGACAATGCTGGCGGCAACATAAATGGCGAAGTTCCAAAGGTTGCCGTTTTGAAGAAGTATCAGGGCTTCCTTTGAGAATGTCGAAAAGGTGGTGAAACCGCCACACAGTCCGACCATGAGAAACATGGAAAGATTGCTGTCGAGTTGGGAACTTCTGCCTAACCAGCCCCAGAGCAAGCCTATAAGAAAGCACCCGACCAAATTGACTGTTAGCGTGGCCCAGGGAAATCCCTTGCCTACTCCCTTCATCAACACTGAAACAAGATAACGCGCGGCGCCTCCGATAAAACTTCCGGAGCCCACGAGTAAAATGGATTTCAACGAATCGGCAATCATTTATTTGAAGAATTATGTGCCAAAGATAAACATTTTAAGTGAATGAGTGCCATTAAAATGAAATGAACCCCGAAAGCAAAAATTACTTTCGGGGATTTTATTTGTTACCAAAGCTGTCCAGGCAGTTTCAGTTTTTCTTTTGGAGGGAAGTCTTTGTCGAAAATCTCACACTCCTTTTCATCCACGAAATAGCCTGAAGGTGTTGAATATTCACCACGAATCCCGTCCAGATAGCCCGGAATGAGCTCTTTACAGAGGAAGAAGGAAGAATCGTCCCCTTCCTTGAGCCCATGGTAGCGGATTCCGTAATCGAAAGCATATCGGAAACCGCTCTTGCCGTAAAAGTCGATGTTGCCTTCGAAGCAGATGGCTCCGAAACCAAGTTCCGCCGCTTTTCCCAAACTGTAGTCCAGCAGAGCTTTGCCGTAGCCCTGACGCTTGAAATCGGGGTGAATTCCAATCGGCCCCATGGTCAAAATCGGAAGTTTGCTCCCTTCATCGGTCAGAATATGGGCTCGCACATAAATGCACTGCCCTATCAGGCCCGAATCGGTCTCCATTACAAAATCCAATTCCGGAACAAAGTCCGGATCGTCCCTTAGGCAATGAAGCACATAATGCTCCAGGCAGCCTGGACGATAAACGTTCCAAAATGCTTCGCGGCAAAGCTTTTCAACTTGAAAATATTCAGATTTCCGCTCGTTGCGGATAATGTATTCTTTATTCATTTGTTTGATTGTTAGGATTATACAAATAACATAGCGCCTGTTATTTCAGGCACTTCAAATTGGTGTAGCGCATTTGACTCACCGCTTCGTGCGGGAATTCAAATGCTGCTATGCCCTATCCGATGAATAAAGATTTTGCATCCAAAAATATTAATATGCAAATATATACAATTGCCGGAGAATATCCAAGCTACTTTGACGGCTTGTGAGAGCAGTCGGGGCAAAGGCCCTTTATCATATAATTGACGAAGCCAGCTTCGAATCCATCCGGAAGGGGAACGGCTGGAACCGGCAGGTTTTCAAGGCAGTATGTCTTGCCGCACTTCTCGCAGTGGAAATGCACATGGACATCGTCATCTCTTTGTTCATCAGTATGATGACACAGTTCGTAGCGGGTGCTGTCCGATCCGTCTTCGATGACGTGGATGAGGTGATGTTCCCGAAATAGTGCGAGGGAGCGGGAGATGACCGATACGTCCACGGTTTCAAGTGTATCGGCAATTTCCCCCATCGACAGTGGCCTGTGATTTTCTGCCAGCGTGCGCAGGATGAGTTCGCGCGCAGCCGTAGGTTTGATTCCGGCATTTTGGAGCAATTTATCTTCGTTCAGCATTTGTTCGCGGCTCATTCTGGGCTTTTACAGGTAATCGTTGATGTCTTTATCATGGAGGATGGTGTTGAGGCTGCCTTTCCTGACGATTACAAACTCGTTCTCGTAGGGATGGTCTTCGCTGACTCTCTTGGTCCTGAAGGTCTGATATGCAATACCCAAAAGATTCTTCACGCGAGAATCCTCGTACATTGCTGCCGCTGAACCAAAATAAAAGTGATCGTGAGTCTCTTTTACCTCAACGTGGATAATTGTTCGGTCTTGTTTTAACATTGCTCTTGTAGGGAACAAATGTACTGCCTTTTGAACAAATATGCAAAAATAGTAGATGTTTTTTTTGCTATACTCTACAAATATGTTATATTTGTATTCAATGAGGAATGCGTTGTAATGGTGGAATGTTGTGAAATGCGATATCAATTTTAATGTTTTGTTGTTGTAGAACCATAATGTTACATACAAATAAATGACTTACAATGAATACGACAATTTCTGATCGAATTATCGACATCTTTAACTCCAACCTGCCCATTATTGGCAGTTGGGGTTCAAAAAACTATGAACCCATTGATGGTGGTATTGAAATAAATTTCACCCGCAATCCCATTGACTTCAGACGATGGGTTTAGGGTGAAGAAATGCTGGTATAAAAGTTGTTTCAGTATGGTACATGTCAGAATGGAAAAGCAATAACAGACATAAGTATCTGCTTCAATATCATGTGATATTTGTCTGTAAATACAGAAAGAATTTATTATCTTTCCTCTATAAATCAAATATTCTATACGTGCGTGAGGTATGCAGAAGCGG
>CAMGFA010000028.1 GCA_946055165.1 uncultured Bacteroidales bacterium | reverse complement strand
GCCATTGCCGCTGGCGCGTCAACGTCCACAGACTTTCCTTATGGGCAGAGCGGAATCAGAAGAGGTCGCTCCAATGCTGACATTCTCCGCAAGCTACGAATTTATCTCCATCGCGCCTTTATGAAGTTCTTCTACGTCAGGGAGCCCATAATCGCCCCGGGAAACGACGAGACGTCAGATTAAAAACCCCTTCACCCAAGACAGAATACGCATAGCGGCCACCCCACAAGGTGACCGCTCTTGCTGTCTTCAGAAGATTATGTTAAGGAATTTTGCCAAATGGGAATATGTCGATGATAGCCCTACATCTCGGATGTGGGCAAAATCTGAATGCCAAGGCATGCTTCAATCTTTGACATGGTCTCAAGGGAGAGGTTCTCCTGCCCCTTGAGGACCTTGGAAACATACTGTTGGCTGCAACCCATCAACTCCGAGAGCTGCTTCTGTGACATATTCATTTCTTCCATTTTGTCCAGCATCATCATAGCGATGCGCTGAGAGTAGCGGAGCCAAGATCTATTCTTCATTCTCCACTCTGCATTCTCGCGCCACCTTGATGGCGTGGCGGATTGGTGTTCTCTCAGTCTTGAGATTGTTGCTGATGAAGTTCCCATTGTAACCTCCTTTTTATTAAAGTTCTTTCCGATAGTCATCGAAAGAATCTTTGTCCATAATATTGTTATCAAGCATGAAGCGACGAACCTTCTCCATCCTTGCCAACTCTACCAGCGTATGCTCACGTTCCTGCATTGTACGGGTCAGTTTGATCGCTCCGCCGGTAATCACATAAATGCCCGGTTCCAACTTGATGGCATAAATGCGCAGCCACGATGCGTGCTTTGGCGTGTTATGCAGTCGTACCTTCTCTTTGCCTAGAATCATTTCCGAAGTGCGGCTATTGTCTAGCGGACGGAACAACTTATCCAGGTCAGCTTCTGGGGAAATATCCATAATAAGGCACTGTAGCCTCTCACTGTCATCAATCGTATCAAATATTGCCTGATTAACATCCGTGATTTTGAAGTACGAAGTCAAATCTTCTAGATTTGACTTGAAGAAATTTCTCAACCACACGACATCGTTCCACTGTCCAAGGATTGAATCAAGCACATTGTCCAGGCAGTCATCATATCTGACCGCCCATAGTTTTTCGTTTTCTGTTATCTGATCAAAGGTCATACTCGAAGTTTGTTTTTGCAAATGTAATGAATAATTTTCAATCATACAACCTATGGGTTGATTCTATACTCATTTAGCATTGTACCTCTGGATGATAGCAGGTACAATAATTGCCCAAAACTGCTTAAAGCAATAGTTTTGAAGACAATAACAAACCTTACCTTAACCTAAACTTTAATGGTATAGGGCTTCGTGTTGCGTGAAGCGCAATTTGGAGTCCTATTGAGCTAAGCTCTGCTTGACTTTTATGGAAATATGTAGTATATTTGCCATATTATTTTATGAGATAAAAAGCAATATTCGCAGTTTTTCATATTATTTTATGGAATATAGTATAGACATATTCGATAAAAACCCGGAGCAGCTGGCGCTTATTCTGGCACAGAATTGTCGCAGGCGGAGGCTGGACCAGGGGATGAGCAGGCGCAGTCTGGCTGTGGCGACAGGTATTCCCGAGCCGACAATCGAGCGCTTTGAGACCAAGGGCAAGATTTCTCTTGAATCATTCCTCAAACTTGTTGTCGAATTCGGCTGGTTCGACGAAATGAGCGCAATTATGGGAAAGACGAAGTTCTCTACCGGCGAGGAGCTCGAGACCATCAACAGGAACCGGAACAGACAGAAAGGACGATGAAGGATATACTGAAGATAATTGTCACTCTTGGCGGCAGGACCGTCGGCACAGTACAGATGACACCGGAAAGGGACAGAAGCGTGTTTGAATACGACAAGGATTGGATCTCCGACGGTTTCTCCATATCTCCGCTTGAACTTCCTTTGCAGACAGGGCTCTTCTTCTCTAAGGAGAACAGTTTCAACGGCGGATTCGCTGCCTTCGAAGACAGTCTTCCGGACGGATACGAGCTGTACCTGCTGGACAGGATGCAGCACAGGTGGAGCAGATGTTCCGCAGAATGGTGTTCAACGTAGTCTGTCAGAACAGGGATGATCACGCCAAAAACTTCAGTTTCCTCTGCGAAGAAGGCAAATGGTAGCTTGCTCCTGCGCTGTCTGTGAATCTGAACTAGATAAATATTATGAAACATATTGAAGTAGTAGCCGCAGTAATAAGGCGTGGTAATGAAATCTTTGCCACGCAGCGCGGATATGGAGAATTCAAGGACTGGTGGGAGTTTCCGGGAGGAAAAATGGAAGCCGGAGAAAGCCCGCAGCAGGCATTGAAACGCGAGATCAAGGAGGAGCTGGATGCCGAAATCAATGTCGGGAGTCTTCTCAATACCGTGGAATGGGACTACCCCACTTTCCACCTTACAATGCATTGCTTCTGGTGCGAGCTGTGCAGCGAGGCCTTGCATCTGAACGAGCACGAGGCCGCGGCCTGGTTGAACAAGGACTCTTTATTTTCTGTCAAATGGCTTCCGGCAGACGAGGGTATTCTGAGGGAGATAGAAAAAGTATTGTAAGATCTATGCAAAGACGAGAGAGCAGAGAATTGAGGAAAGGGTCAAAGTGAGACCTACCAGGCTCTCGAATGGAATCAGCCGCAGGCGCTCTTTGAATGGCATATACACACTTCCCGCCGTGGCGTGAAAGAAGGAGCCGTGAGGCAGATGGTCCAGAACGGTTGCTCCGGAATTGGTAAGTGCAGCGCCCCATACGCCTGCCAGGCCGGTGGCCGAGATGGCATCGGCAAAAGAGGCCGATGCTATGGTGGCGCCAGCAGTTGTGGAAGCGGTGGCAGCACACATCAACGCACCCGAAAGCGGAGCCATAAGGGTGCCGCTGACATTCCAGTGGCCCAGCCAGCCAATAACCACATCTTTCATGTCCGATGCGGCAATAACTCCAGCAAGCGTGCCGGTTCCGATAAGCAGCACAGCCACCGGAGCCATCTTCGAAAGACCGTAATCCAGGCTCTCCCTTATCTTCCTCACAGAGCCAGTGGCAAGCAAAGTCACCAATCCGCCTACCGGCAGGGCAACAAGAGGATCGATCACGATACCGAAGAGAGGCCTGAGTGCCAGAATCAGAACTGCGGAGAGCGGTCCCGCCATGCTGGCCCAGAAAGAAGGAAGAGAGCTGGCACTCTTCACTGCGGAAGAATCGTCCGAAGTGCAGATATCGGTCCGCGTACGGAGCAAAGGCACTATCAGAAAAACTGTTACAAACAGGCCGACGAGAGCCGGAAGCATCCCTGCAGCCATAACGGAAGCCAGAGGGGCGTCATAGTTCTCGGCAGCGATGATGGTGTTGGGATTGGGGGATATGATATTTCCGCATTTTCCTCCACCGATAAGGGCCAGAAGAAGTTGTGAGCGCGAGAGCCTCAGGCGGGAAGCAAGAGAAAGGGCAATTGGAGCGACGGTTATCACAGCCACGTCCACAAAGACCCCGACAGCGCAGAGTATCATTGTGGCAAGAGCAAGGGAGAGGAAGACGAAACGGGAGCCCAAACGCTTGATGATGCTCTCGGAAATGGACTCTGCCGCACCGCTTTTGATAAGGGCTCCCGACAGGACACCTGCCGCAATAATCCTCAGTACCGCCGGAGTGATGGACTTGACCCCATCGAACATGTCGCTTATGGTCTGGACCAGAGAGGCCGAGCCCAGCAGACCTCCTGCCAAAGCCCCAAGGACGAGACTGTAAACAGGCGATACTTTCTTGATAATCAAAAATATTGCTAAGGCAAGTCCCAATACGGCTGCCAAACTGCTGCTTATCATATATCGAAAATTTCTTCAGCAAGAGAAGCGGCGGCAGAGGCCACATTTGCCCTGGCCACTTCTGTTCTCATTACATATTCCAAATCGTATTCCCCGCTCACCGCAGGAACTATCTTTCTGAAAGCCGAACTGTCCTCCACCCCTTTCAAATCCACGCATCCGCCAATGGCATAAACAGGTATGCCTTTCGCAGCAGCGTGAGTCATCACTCCGAATGGGGTCTTTCCCTTAAAGGTCTGGAAATCTATCTTCCCCTCGCCCGTTATCACCGCATCGGCTCCTTCCAAAATAGTATCGAAATCAATAGCATCCAGCACCATCTCAATCCCGGCTTTCAGACAGGAATTGCTGAATGCCAGCAGGCCACCGCCAAGACCGCCCGCAGCTCCGGCTCCGGCCACCTGTGAAATATCCTTTCCGATGCCCGATTTGATTACTTCCGCAAAATTTGCCAGTCCCCTGTCCAGTTCCAGAACCTGCTCAGGATTGGCGCCCTTTTGAGGGGCAAAGACAAAAGCTGCTCCCTTGGGCCCACAGAAAGGTGTGTCCACATCACAGGCTACCGTGAATCGGGCCTTTGGAAGCAGAGGATTGACCGATGAGGAATCGATGGCCGCCACCTTTGAAAGAGCTTCTCCGCAGCCTCTCAACTCCTTCCCCTCAGCATCGAGAAAACGATAGCCAAGGGCCTCAAAACAGCCCATACCGCCATCATTGGTGGCACTGCCGCCCAGGCCAAGAAGAAAATCAGTGCAGCCCCTGCCCAAAGCATCGGCAATCATTTCCCCTGTTCCGAAAGTGCTGGTTTTCAAAGGATTTCTCTCCTCTTTTGCCAAAAGTGGCAGGCCGCTCGCACTGGCCATCTCTAGCAGAGCCGTCTTTCCATCGCCCAGAATCACATAAGTGGCAGAAATCGGGCGCATCAAGGGGTCGTGAACTCGGCAATTAACCGATTCGCCGCCCAAAGAATCCATGAGAGCTTCAACTGTTCCCTCTCCCCCATCGGCCACGCTCAATTTGATGCACTCACACTCAGGGCATCTCGATTTCAGGCCCCGTTCAATGCTTTCTGCCACCTGGGCGGAAGAAAGCGAGCCCTTGAAAGAATCGGAAGCAATTACAATCCTTTTCATAAACTAAATCATTTCCCTGTCCAGCCCTTTTTCTGTGATATTGTAGGCGGTATCCATCGCAGAGCGGTATTTTTCATAAACCTTCAAACATTCCTTCACACTGTCTCCCTCCGGTTCCACAGGATAGGTCTCACAAGAATTAACCCAATTCCACTCCCAGTCCTTTGAGGACTCATTGAAGGCCTTCTGGTCAAATTCAATTCCGCTTTCCATGGCAGATTGAACCGAAGCGAAAAATCTCTCCCATCTTGGACGGTAAAATCCGCTCATCATACCGCTCCACTGACGGCAGGCATAATCTCTTATGCGGCAATCCCTGTTTCCCCACAAAGTCAGCAGATTTCTGGCATTTCTTTCACACAAATCCTTTTCCCCGGAAGTGTCTCCAAAACGCCTGGCATCGGACAGCCATCTGCCCAGAAGAAATTCCTTTCTGGTAGAAAGAATGTTTTCCATGTCATCCATCAGGGCAAGGAAGTCTGCGGCTCTCTTTTCGAAAAGCTCCAAATCCCCGGACTTGTATGCCTCGAAAGTGCTCTGCTGCAGGACAGAGGCGTAATTGGCCAGAATCTGCCGGCTCACATCCACCAGATCGTAGCAGAAGCCGTCTTTGCAAGGAGCATCAAATTCCCGGGCGCAGGAAATGAGCAGATCCCAGGCTTTGAGCAAATCGGCATTGTCGTAATGGATATTCGTATTGGTAGTGCCTCCCGGGTTCAGGGCAAAGCAAGGGCGGCCTGTGAGGATTGATTCCTGGCCTCCATTGTTCACGGTATTTTCATAGGCGCTGCGGAAGATAATCTGCCAGGCCTCGAGTGCCTGGGAATCGGTGCCGATGCTTCCATAGCGCCGGGCCAGATAGTCTCGGAGGAACTCATCTGTATCGATCGGGCTGTCCCTCCACACATTCTCCAACATCAGGTCGTATATCGCAGGGTTCTGCTCTATTCCCTCCATAGTGAGGCCGATTCCGAGCATGTTCGAAGCCTCGGGATTGTTCAGAAGGAGGGCCGGATCGTTTGCAACACGGCTGACATTGCCGGAAAGTGTGATATTCTGTCCGAAATTATGCAGCATACACCATATCCAAGGCTTGCCGAAATAGGAATTTGTCCTGTCCCATACCGGGAAGCGTTCACTCCAGAGGTCCAAAATAATCATCCCGTCGTCCGGAACACCGGAAAGCAGGGCCTCGATCTGGGGCAGATCCCAAAAAGCCCTCTTATGATAGAAGAGCCAACCCTGCATAACCCATACTGCCTGTGGATCGACCTCCTTCATGGCCTGATATACCTGAGAAGACATCCCGCTCAAATATAGGGAATCATTCTGCGGAGGAAGATTTTCGTTGAAAGTATCGGCAGTATAGAGATGATTGCTTCCGTACAGGGCAGTCTGCTCTTCGAGGAACCTCTTCCCTATCTCATTGAACATAGGCTCCTCCGGCTGGAGTATGCACACAGGATCGAAATTCACCCAAGTGGTGGTCTTCACCTTTACATCGGGGAACTTCTGAGGGAAGGCAGGAGGGACGTGTCCGGTAAAGGCGGGCAGCACCGGAGTCATACCCAAAGACCTTTCCGCACACAGTATCTTTTTCTGAAGTTCTTCGTGCTTATCCATCAGATTTTGAGGAAGAGGGCCGCCCCAGCCATCGAGATTGCCCATCCAGAACCAGTTGAAATAGGCAGGACCGCTGAAAAAGGACTCGAGTTCCTCATCTGAAAAGCCAAGGGACTTGTAAACTCTCTTCCACACGGAGTTCTGGCCTGTAACTGCAAGAGGCATATTTATGCCGTTCATCGCCATAAAGTCTATCTCCTTCTGCCAGCGCTCGAAATCCCACCAGCTCATAGTATAGTTGAAGGTACAGTAATTCAGGTAATAGCGATATTTGTAGGGAGAGGTCTTTTTCAACTTGGCAGACGGCAGAGGAAGCGATTCCGGAAGATTCTCTGAAGAGCCGCACCAGGTTCTCTGCCAGGAGCAATAATCTTCCAGATATTCTTTGAGGGCAGAAGCGATGCTCACACCATTGTTTCCTTCCAAAAGGATTTTCTTTCCTTCGGAAGAATAGGCAAACCAGTCCTTTCCTTCTTCCTGCACTGGATTTATTCTTACTTCAAAAGCCCGTGCATATTTCTTTCCCACAACCCTTTCTATAAGCTGTCGGGACGCTGCGCTCTGTTCATCAGAAGAATAAACGCTTTTTGTGGCATCGGCCGCCTTGTTGCAGGCACAGGCGAGCAAAGCCGCCAAGACAAGATGAAATACCTTCCTCATACTATTCCAAAGTGTTCAATAACAATTCTATTGCCTCAAGAGGATGTTCAAAGGCCTCCTCCTCGCCTTTATATGGAGTATTTATCCAATTCTCTTCCCACTCGTCCAAAGTCTCTTTTTCAGAAGAGAAATATATCTGGATCCTCGGTATATAATAATCCTTTACCAGACCGGCCCAGAAACGGGCTGCATAGTCCTCCTGCCAGCCTCCCCATGTAGTGATAAGGCGCTTGGCATTGGCTTCATAGCGGTCTGCAGTCTCGGAATCGCAGGCGCTATTCCGGGCAAAGTCCACCCAACGCTGCAGTGAATAGTCCGGATGGGAAGCGAGGAGCCTGTCCACCTGCAGGAGAATTTCCACAGCCTTGTCCACTTCCTTCCGGGAGCCTCCGGCAAGTGCTTTCTCATAGTGTCTGTCAGCCAGTTCAGCCAGCCAGAGGGCGGCAAATTCCACAGCATCGTTCAGGTACAGTTCCGATTCGGAACATTTGTCGGCGCAGGAGAGGAAAAGTCTGAGCGCCTGAGAGAAATCGTCATTCACATCATGACGGCTGACCCTTCTCTTGTCCGGCACCACCGTCTGCCAGGTAAAACGAGGATATGAATAGAGGGAAGAATACACGCTCTTGCGAAGCAAATCCCAGGCCTGAAGCATCTGAGGCCCATTATAGCCGTATCGGGCAAGACAGTAATCCCCTATCCAGGCATCCAGATCCTGCTCCTGCGAAGTCCAGGCCATATCAGAAAGCAGCTCATAAACCACTTCGTTATTCTCAATGCCTTCCGGAGCTATTCCGAAACCTGTCAGATTGTCGGCCAGACCTTCCGCAAAGGCTGCACTTGCACCTTCTGCATACATCTGCAGTTCTCCGGTAGGAAGCACCTTTCCTCCGAAATTCGGCACATAACTGTATATCCATTTTTTCCCGTGGAAAGCATTCTGCACCCTCCAGGTCTGGTCCGTGTGCCAAACCCATTTCGGATAGTCGTTTCCAAGGTCAATTATAATCATCCTGTCGTCGGGAACTTCGCAGAGCAGGGCCTTCAACGATTCGGGATCCCAGAAATCGTGCTGATATCCGAAAGTCCAGCCCTGGGTCACCCACACTGCATCCGGGTCTCCGGCCTGGATTGAAGACCAGATGGCCTTGCCGTACTGCGCAAGAATTTTGTGCTTCCCCAAAGTGTCCCCAGGCTCAACAGGCAGCTTCATTTCATTAAAACTATCTGAAAGCCAATATTTTGCCTTTCCAAATTCCTTTTCCCACTCCTGTATGAAGAGCTTTCCTATTTCCTGAAAATAAGGCGAATCCGGAGCAAGGACACAGGCATTGTATTTATCTTCGAAGCCGCCCCAATGCAGAAGGGTAGCTTTTATTTCAGGATGTTTCTCCATAAAAGCCGGCGGAACAAAACCCGCAAAAGCCGGAGCAACAGGCTCCATACCCAAAGCCCTCATCCTGTCGAGTATCTTGTGTTGAAGTTCTATCTGTCCCTCGTGCCATTCGTCCGACAGAGGTCCGTCATAAGAGTTCAGGTTTCCCATTCTGTGCCATGGAAGATGTGCCGCGCCTGTAAAGAAGGCATCGGCTTCTTCTGAACTGAGGCCGAGAGAGAGCCATACCCTTTTTGCTATAGCCTCGCTGGCCACACTGGCAAGCGGCATATTGAAACCGTGCAGGGCCATCCAGTCCAGTTCTTCGCTCCACCTGTCCCAGTCCCAATATGGAGCTGTGTAGCCGAAAGTGCAGACATTCAGATAATACCTGAGTTCGTAGGGCGAAGTCAGACTCTCGCTATAGTCTGGCCAATGTTCGGGAATGCTCCCGTTTTCTCCTCCCCAAGTCTGCATACAGCGGCAGGCCAGACGCCAGTATCTGTTGAAAGCATAGCACATCGCACTGGGGCTGCTTCCGGATATGCTCAGATGCCCGTCGCGGGCCTCGATCTCGAATCGGTCACATTTTCCCTGGGGCTCGATATATCTGAACGATACATTATTCAGCTCGCCCACCGTCCTTTCTATGACATCCCGGGCAGCATCTGCCATCTCTTTTTCCTTGGCCGATTTGCACGACGACAGAGCAAGGGAAAGGAGAAGAACAGTAATGACATACTTGAATGCTTTCTTCATTTCAACAAAAATTTAAAAAGGACCGGCCAGGCCGAAAGCCCGCACCGGTCCGTGAACAAAATTAATTATTTAAGAATCTCACACTGAGTCTTGACTGCAAAATATGCAGGTTTCATAAAGAGGCTGTAAGCGCCTTCGATATCCATAACCTTCCAGTCACCCTTGGTTGAATCCATGGTGAAAAGGTCTGAATCGTCAGGAAGCTGAAGAACCTGAACAAGGCCGTAGTAGTAGGTAGAAACAGCATCTTCACCCTCACCGGACTTCCTTTCGCTGCGGATGATGATGTAGTCACCGGCACGGAAGCCCTCTGTAGGAGCAGATTTTGCAGTCTGTCCGGCATTTGTATAACGGCGGAGGTAGGTCTTTCCACCAAGGGAAGTAGGCTCTTCCTCAACACCGAGAGTGGCATTGTCGAAATTCTCCTGAATCTGTTTCAGAGCCCAGAAAGTCTTGATCTGCTCGAGATTGGTAGCGCTTGACTCACCAGCAGAAAGCCAGATACGGTCCACGAGTTTATATTTGGCATCATCGTATTTCTCTCCGATCCAGCTGCCGCATACAGGGATAAAGCTAAACTCATAATCGATATTGTCATCGAGAATCTGCTTGTCGTCATAAATTTGGACATCGCACTGGCGTCCTGTGGTACCACCGCCAAGGGAAGTCTTTCTGCAGCCTGAGAACATATAACCTCTCTGGCCACCGATATAGGTGAGGCTACCATCCTCCTTTGGAGCAGCGTCTGTCTTCTCAAGGCAGTTAAGCCAGCACATTGAAGCATTCTGTCCACCCACTGCAAGCAGTTCATTGAGGGAAAGGATGTGCTCTACCTTGTCACCTACTTTCACACCATGCATAGAGAAGAAGGATTTGGTATCTGAACCGGCACCGGTGTTCTCTACAGGATATTTCTCAGGGTCGTTCACGTTGTGAGCCACCTTGTTGTCTGCATAAAGAACAACTGCATCATTTACCCAAGCAGTACCCTTAGGCTCACCTGTCACAGCAACAGGAAGATAGAAAGGATTTGACTGCTTTTCGGCTGCATAAAGCACAAGCTCGAGATCTGTAGCATCCTGAGCATCGGCAAAAATCTCCACCGATACAGCAAGACCTTCCTGAGCGAAAACCTGCTCCTCACCTACAGCTTCATAAGTGGTCTCATCCACTTTCTTTACGGCTTTCACAACTACTTTGTCAAGAACAGCTTCAGTTACGGCAGTAGCCTCGACAACAGTAGGCTCGCCATAAACCAAATCAAGAGACTCCTGAGCAAATTCAAGAGTAACATCAAGCGGTTTCACGGTGTTGTCTTCACCGGGATTCTTGTTACAGCCCACCATTACAAGAGCTGCAAGTGACAGAATTAACAATGATTTTTTCATAATGATAATGATTAAAGGGTTATTGAATTATTTAAGTACTATTTCAGATTTTACCGGAAAATGGTCTGAGAGCTTGACCTCCGTGCACACGCAGGTGGACAGCAAATCCACTTCGGAAGCCGGCTTGGACCAGATGTAATCTATCTTGGTTTGAGGCTTCATTGTACTGAAAGTCAAATCATCATTGCTGAGATTCTTCCAGTCCTCTGCCAAAAGCTGCATTTCTTTGGAATCGGGCTCGGCATTCATATCACCACAAAGGATAATCTGGTTCTTCACCTTTTTGAGATACTTGTTGATGAAACGCACCTGCTCCTGACGCATCTGCGAGGACTTTACCTCCAGATGGGTGCAGACAAAAGTAATCACACGCCCCGAAGGCAGTTCTATGTCTGCTATAAGCATGCTTCTCTGTTCGGTCTTGCCGTCGTTGGGCAGCAGCACTCTTTCGCTGCGCAGAATCGGATATCTGCTCAACAGGCCGATACCATAATAGCCTCCGGCATAATCGATGGACTTTCCGTAAAGTCCGAACATTCCGCTCCAATAGGCCAGTTCGTTTACGAACTTCACACCGTTCTGATGAGGAGCCCTGCTTCTGTACGTAGCCCAGTCACACTCTTGAAGGGCCACGATGTCCGGAGCCTCGGAGGCAATGTATTCCCCAATTTGCTGCATGCTTGCCAGCTCCCCGAAGCGGAGATTGTAGCTCATAATCGTAAGACTGTCCCGGCCCTCTTCCGCCTGCAGGGAAAGAAGGCTTACGGCTATGGCTAAAACACTGATTATAAATCTTTTCATATTTACATCCACTTTTCTACAAATATTCTATAATAAGGAAGGTTGACTTTCTTCCCGCTTTCAATATTCCTGCAAACATAAGAAGCAGGCAGAACCACGATAAGGTCCTTTGCACTGTCGGTGCTGCCAAGTGTGCACACCCTCAGGGACATGGACTCAAAATACTTCTGAACCTTGTCGGCAGCATCAGCAGGCACTGTTCCCACTATCATCATATCCGAAAGCAGACGGACTTTCTTCTCTGTGAAAATTGCTTCTGCCACAGTTTCATCGGCAATAAAGGAAGTGGCTATGCAGAGTTTGTCCGTAAGGGCAATCGGGAGCTGGATGGTGCATCCGGAAAGATAAACTCCATCTTTTGCAATACCATCGTAATCAGATATGGGATAACGTGTTACCATGGCTGTTCCGGGAATAATTTCCGCCTTTGCAGAGCCGCTTTGGGCAAAGTATGGGAAGGCGCCCACATTGTAGGCTATTGTGGTCGCGGCATGTTCCCTGCCAATCTGATAGTCGGCCCTGTCGAACATATATACAAGAGAACGTTTTCCGCTCTGAGCCTGAATATACTCCGAGGCAACTCCTGCATCTCGTGAAATGAAGAAATCGGCATCGTCCTCCAATGTGGAAAA
Organism: uncultured Bacteroidales bacterium; assembly: GCA_946055165.1. Taxonomy (GTDB): domain Bacteria; phylum Bacteroidota; class Bacteroidia; order Bacteroidales; family UBA932; genus Cryptobacteroides. Next base: position 14,688 of record CAMGFA010000028.1, on the reverse strand, counting down.
GAAATCGATGACAAAAACATTGGACTCCTTTATCTCTTCTGAAGGAGCAGGAAGTTCCGGGAGCGGATCGGGCTTGTTTTCTTCCGAAGGATTCTGAGAAGGGGTACAGGCCCCCAACAAGGCCAGAGCCAGAAGAAAAGCGGCACTATGGTCCATAATATTATGTATCATTTCGTTCAGCATTATTGTTCAGAATTGAATTCCAGATCGGCGAGGACAAAGCAATGATCGGAGAGTTCCGGATATGCAAGAATCTCGTACCTGGTCCAGCTCCACTGCTTTGGGAAGCCCATCACATAGTCCAATTGACGATTCGGACCGCTGGACGGGATGGTGTTCCCGCTGCCGGGGGCGATTTCCTGCCACTTGATTTTCGCATACTTGATGGGGTCGCTGTCCGGTGTTGCGTTAAAATCCCCTATCAGCAAGGTAGGAGTGCTGCTGTCTGCGGCGAAGATGGCGGAATTGACAGATGCAATGTGCTTGGTTGTCAAATCCGCTGTCTCCAAAGACAGATGAGTGGTAGCCACTCTTACAACAGACCCCGACGGCAGTTCCACATAAACCCAGCCGGAAGCTCTGTCTTCGCGGGTACCGGCAGCGCTGAAAATTGTCTTCTCTGCCTTGAAGAAGGGGTACTTGCTCAATATGGCAGTTCCGAAGCCTCCTCCCTGATAAGTGAAGGATTTGCAGTAGTACGGGAACATTCCTGTCTGAATGGCCACTTCGTTGAGCCAGTCCTTTCCTCCGTTTCGTATAGTCTTGTAATCCACCTCCTGCAGACAGACAAAATCAGGATCGTACTCCTTTATTACCTGTGCATAAGGCTGGGACTCATTTCCGGCGTAAGATGCACCCTCTTTGATATTCATGGACATAACCCTGATGGATATGTCCTGAGCTTCCGTTTTCAAAAAAGGCAGAAGACAGAAAATGAAGGCAAGCCTGTATTTTGTTCCTCTTGTTCTCATATCAATTCCATCCAGGGTTCTGAGGTGCGAGATTAGGATTCAGCTGCATCTGTTTGAAAGGCACAGGGAAGAGGTAGTGCTTTTCGGCATTGAACTGGCGTCCTTCTTCAATAAGAAGGTACTGCTGACCGTTCTTGGTCTTCCACTTTATGTCCTTGTGGTCCAAATTAACCGAAAGCCTGCTTTGGTCGAGCCACCTCTTGTTTACACCGAGAAGGTCCTCGGCCAGCAGTTCGCCCTGCTTCCAGCGGATGATATCGAAGAAACGATGCCCTTCGAAGAAAAGTTCCACGCGACGCTCACGGCGGATTTCCGTTCTGATGTCGGAACCTGCAGGAAGATTGCTCAATTCCAGGTGCACCATTCCCACGCGGTCACGAAGTTTGTTGATGCTCTTATCCAGATCTTCCTGGGAGAGAGTTCCAAGTGCCTCCTTGGCTTCGGCATAGTTCAAGAGCACTTCAGCAAAACGCAGCATAACTATATCGTTGTCGTCGTGGCCCACATACTGCACGGTGGAAGGCTCAACATACTTTCTCATATAATATCCAGAATAGGTCATACAACCCTTTTTGTCATTGACGAACTTCGGATATTTGAACACGGTGTTGTCGTCATTTAAAATATCTCCGTCTTTCTCTCCGGCCCATGGTGTTCCCGGAGGAAGAATGGACTGGCACATTCGCGGGTCCCTGTTCTGGAACACCTCTTCGTAACTATTCACTGCAGAAGGGTCCCATATCTTGCCATCGGCCGTAAGATATGCCTCTATCATTGAATTGGTAGGCACAAACCTGGCATAATCGTTCGGAACCCAGCATTCTCTGGACAGATTGTGGCTGGTTCTGGCAGTCTCTCCCAAATCGTAATTGTAGATGAAGGAAAGCAGAATCTCATTGTTGGCGGCGTTGCGGGAGGCTCGTGCCGTGTAATTGAACATATCCATATAGTCCGATTCAGGATGGCCCGTAGAATAGATGCCGTAATATGGATTGGCCATAGCCCTCTCACAGGCACTCACCGCTTCCTCATACATCTCATTATAGAGGTAAATTCTGGAAAGCAGGGCAAGGGCAGCGCATTGGGAAACCCTTCCAAACTCCTTTGATGCTGCCGGAATGGACTCTGGCAAATTCTCGTAATGCTCCTCAAGGTCTTTGGTAATATTCTCCACTATGGTCTTTCTCGGATCTCTTTTCCTGTAAACGTCGGGCGATTCAACACTGAGCTCGTCGGTAATATACGGGACATCTCCGAAATAGCTTGTAAGAACCCAGTAATTGAAGGCACGGTAGAAATAGGCCTCAGCCGCATAGCGTTCCCTTATCTCCTCACTGACCTTCTCAGCCCTCTGGTAGTTGTTCAGAAAATAATTGATTCTGCCCAGATTATTGTAAGCATTCACCCAAATAGAGTTGATCTGGGATGTCTCGGTAGTATAGTTTCCTCCGCCAATGGTTCTGAAAGCAGTGGTTACTGCCCAAGGAGCACTGTCCCCCATTATCTCGGTGATATTCATCCAATACTTGCCCTGAAGCGAGGCGGTGAAGCAATTGGCCACACTCCTTACGTGTTCTTCGGTCTGCCAGAAACTGGCATCGGTAATCTCATCCCTTGGAGGACAGTCCAGAAAGGCGTCGTTACAGGCAGAAAGACCCAGTACGAGAGCGCTTGACAATATGATATATATCTTTTTCATGCTATTTGAAAGTTAAATTCAATCCAACAACAAAAGTCTTGACCTGAGGATAGTATCCTCCTGAAGAAACTGGTGTCTCAGGGTCATAAGCATAGAAGAATTTACTGAAAGTGAGAAGGTTGTCAGCCGACAGATAGATTCTGCACTTGTCTATCCTGACATTCTTCAACAGCTTTTCAGGGAAAGTATAGCCAAGCTGCACATTCTTCAGACGCAGATAAGAAGCATCTTCCATCCAATATGTGGAGAATGTGCTCTGGTTGAAGCTGGTATTGTAGGTCAGGCGAGGGTAGGAAGCATTCGGATTTGGATTGCTTACCACATTGTACCTGTCCAGATGGACTTTCTGCGGATATGCAGCCATATCCTGGAGTGCGTGTCTTGCCGATCCCATAAGGTAGCCGTCACATTTGCCCACGCCCTGAATGACGAAGCTGAAATCAATTCCCTTCCAGCCGAAATCGCCTCTCATGCTGTAGGTGTATCTCGGGATATTGCTTCCGAGAACTACCTTGTCATACTCCGGAGTGATTCTTCCGTCCGGAACACCATCAGGTCCGCTGATATCCTTGTATTTGATATCGCCCGGCTGGTAGTCGTTGCCAAGTATGACAGGGATATTCGGAAGACTGTAAATATTGTTTTCGGTATCGGAAATCTTGAAATCTTCCGGAGTCATGAGACCGTCGGCCACATAGCCATAGAAAGCGTCAATCGGATAGCCGACCATCCTGACCTGATAACCGCTCAGATCCGGAGCATTGCCGGCCAAATCCACAATCTTATTCTTCACATCGGAAAGATTGAATCCGAAGCTGTAGTAGAAATCGCCTTTCTGCTCTCTCCAGGCAAAATCCATCTCCCAGCCCTTGTTATTTACCTTGCCGGCATTCTGTTCCGATGGACGGGCTCCGATCTGGGCCGGGTAGTTCAGCCTCAAAAGGATGCCTTCTGTGTTCTTGTCATACCAGTCGAAACTGAAAGTCAGTCTGTTGTCCAGCATCGAGAGGTCGAAGCCCAAATCGAGCATCTTGATTTTCTCCCATGAAAGATCCGGATTGGAGAGAACACTCTGGGCATAGCCCACGGTTGGATTGGTCCCTATCAGAGAAAGAACCCTGTCGTCGGAAGTACCCACGCCGAAAGTCTTCAGGACAGCCAGATACGGATACTCGGAGGAGCCCACATACTGGTTTCCGAGCATACCCCAGGAAGCCCTTAACTTGAAATTGTCCAAAACCGGCTTGGCAAAGGACATCCAATCCTCCTCGGATACTCTCCAACCGGCCGATAGCGAAGGGAAGAGTCCACCTCTGTTGTCTTTATGGAAGCGGGAGGAAAGATCGTAGCGGAGATTGAATTCCATCAGGTATTTCTCACTATAATTGTAGCTCAACCTTCCGAATCCCGATCTCAATGCCCATTTGGAGGAGCTTGCATCGTTGCTCATGGTAGCGGCATCTCCCAAAGCAAGAGAAGGATTCTGCTCAGTGGAAAGATTGGTTCGGGAAGCATTGAAAGATGTTCCATAGTACCATTCCTGGGACATACCGGCCACGCCGCTGAAATTGTGTTTACCAAGATTGAAATCGAAATTGCTCTGCAGGATAAAGGTCTGCTGAGTATTTCTTACATCTATATTTTTCAGGGAGTTAGGTTCCTGATACTTGTTTACTGCACCGGTTTCAGGGTTGGTGAATGTAATGGTCTTTTTCAATATTTCCCTCAATCCATTGAATGAGGTAAGATTATATGTAGCCGATACGTCCCAACCTTTGAGTATCTCCATCTTCAGAACTTCCATAAGGGAGAACTCATCAGAAGAATTGACGGAAGAGCCTCCATCATAAAGTATTGCCACAGGGTTGGTATTTCCGCCGCCGTATGCCCAGCTTCCGTCTGTATATCTCACCGGAGCATTAGGAGCAATACGCATGGCAGTATAGATGGCACCTCCACCATTGGTAAGAGAATTGACCGGCGAAGTTACCTTTCTTGCCGTATAGCTGATATTCGATGAAAGAGTAAGGATATCAATCAGTTTGGTATCCATCTTATACCTTATGTTATGTCTCTGCTCTCCGGTGGACGAGCCTACCGTGAGACCTTTCTGGTCGAAATACCTGTACGAAAGCATGTAACCGCTGCCGCCTATGGCACCACTGAGGGTAAGATTATAATTCTGCTGAGGCGCATAATCGTTCAGAACCTGGGAAATCCAGTCGGTATCGGAATAGAAATTCGGATCGGAATTGTTTTTCACTTTCTCGAACAGCTCCTCTGTCCAGGCCAGAGGAGTTCCCACATTCTGGCGGGCCTCATTGTCCAAAGTCATAAATTCTATGGCATTGCACATCTGAGGCAGTCGGGTAGGAGTCTGCATGCCGGCATAAGCGCCGAAAGTGACTCTGGTGCTGGTTTCGGCAGACTTGCCCACCTTTTTCGTTGTTATGAGCAGAACACCGTTTGCAGCTCTGGAACCATAAATGGAGGCGGAGGCCGCATCCTTGAGCACAGACACGCTTTCTATGTCTTCAGGATTGATGGTGGCGATATCTCCTTCCACACCGTCGATAAGAATAAGAGGATTGGCATTGCCTATGGTGCCGATACCGCGCACGCGTATGGTGGAATTCGATTCGCCCGGCTGGCCGCTTGGATTGACCACGGTAACGCCCGGGAGCAGACCCTGAAGACCGGATGCCACACTGGAAATAGGTCTTGCAGAAATATCTTCACTTCCCACCATGGACACCGAGCCGGTCAGATTTACCTTTTTCTGGGTGCCGTAACCCACTACAACAACTTCCTCCAGGAACTCAGAATCTTCTCTGAGGCAAACATTTATCTCCCTGCGGCCGCCCACTATCTCCTTCACGCTCTGAAAGCCCAGAAACATAAAGTTCAGAACGCAGTCCTCCGATGGAACTTCCAGAACGTAGCAGCCCTCATCGTCCGTTATGGTTCCAGATGATGTACCGTCGATGGCTACACCAACGCCCGAGAGCGGCAGATTCATCGTATCGAGCACCCTGCCGTTTACCCGGATGGCAGAAGCCTTGCCGGAGCCGTTCTTGTCCGATGCCTTTTCCGTAAGGACTATCTGCTTGTCTTCTTTGATTTCGTACTGGATGTCCAGTCCTTTCACAAGCTTGTCCATCACTTTTTCAATGCTCGAGTTCTCCAAATCTAGAGTTACGAGCTCATCCAGATTCGGGAGCAGATTGCTGTAGAAGAAGCTGTATCCGCTCTGCTTTTCCACTTCCGCCAATGCCTGCTTAAGAGGAAGAGCGCTGATGTGGACATTCACCTGAGCCGACATCTTGAACGGAGCCAGAACCAGACTCAGGCTTAAAGCCAAATAAAATAGTTTATGCCTCATATCAATAAGTGTTTAATTACTTTCTGAAAAAACAATTATGTTTCCCTTCAACTCATAATTTACAGGAGAGGTGTTTGAAACCAGCTCCAGCACATTATGAAGGGAATTGTTGCGTACAAGACCTGTATATTTATAGTCCTTGATTTCATCGCTTTCGAAGCATACATCCACATTATACATTCTGGAAAGAATCTCTGAAAGCTGAGCCAAAGAATGGTCCGAAAAAAGTATTTCGCTGCTTCTCCAAGGAACAAGGTGATTGAGATCCGCAGCAAGTCCTGTACTCATAGCTCCGCTGCTGCGTTCCATTACAGCCTCCTCGCCAAAATCCAGATATGCACTCTGCCCTTTTGTACAGGCCAATACCCTACCCTCTACAAGAGTTGCACAGACCGTACTCTCCTTGGGATAATTGCGGACATTGAACTGAGTTCCCACAGCTGTCACATCCAGCCCGGAAGCCTTTACGATAAATGGAATCTTCTTGTTTTTTGCCACTTCGAAATAGGCTTCTCCCTCAAGAACTATGTTCCTGTTTTTCTTATTGAAATCCGATGAATAGCAAATCCTGCTGTCGGAGTTGAGCCAGACCCTGCTGCCGTCAGGAAGAATGAGCGAGCTCTTCTGTCCTCTCTCTGCAAGCACTTCATACTCCAGCACAGGTTGTGTATTCATATAAACAAGAGCACCGCCAAGAATGAACACAGCGATAACTGCGGCAAAAGAGAAAACCCAGCTCCAATTCTTTTTTCCGCTGTGTTTGATGCGCCTTTCACAATCTTCTTCTACAGAAACCCGGCTCAGAAGATTGTCTTTCATCTTCAACTTCCGGCTATTACTCAAATTATCGGCTGCGGAAGCAGAATCCCACAAGTTTTTGCACAAATCGTCAAACTCAGCATCTGGGTGCTCACCAAGAAGGGCATCCAACTGTTTGTTTTCTTCAAATGAAGAATCTCCGGAAAGAAATTTTTCCAGAAGTTCTTTGTAGTGCTTATCACTCATATCCGTATAATGTATCCGCAAAGATGAAAAAACCCTACAAAGAAGTTAAATTTTTTCAAGCTTATCCTTAAGTTTTTTCTTTGCTCTTGAGAGTTGGGTTTCGACAGTCTTCGGAGAAAGTTTCATCTCTGCTGCAATGTATGCAACCGAAAGACCTTCTACCGTTCTCATGAGATAGATGTTTTTCATAGCTTTCGGGAAAGAATTCACCACAGCCTCCAGTTCCCTTCTGATAATCTCTGCATCAATACCCCCTCCCACAAAATTTTCGCTAATCTGCTGCGAGCGAAGAGCACAGTTCACATACTTGTCCATCAGAACCATCCTCTTCAACTCCTTAAACACAGCATTTCTGGCCGATACATACAGCCATGCGGGGAGATTGCCTTCGGGGGCAATATTTCTTCTGTGCTCCCAGAGTTTTATGAAAACCTGCTGAGTAATATCGTCTGAGGCAGCATCGTCCTTAATAAGAGAGGACACAAAAGAGTGCACCATCCCCACATACTTGTCGAACAAGTTTGAGAATGCTACCTTGCTGGAAGCATTCAATTTGGCTATCAGTATGTGGTCCTGCTCCATAATTCTGCCGCAATATAATCATTTTTTCAAGAATTTGTAATCTTGACGAGGCAAGCAGCACTGCATTTTTGCAAGAAGGTGGCCCTCAAGAACGCGCCGATAGATGAGGAGAACGCTGATGAAAATATGTGCTGAAAGGCGGCCGAGGTCGTGGCTTTCGCTAAAATGAAGTATTTTCAGTCAAAATGGCAAAAAAAGGCCCTAATTTCGCTAAAATGAAGTATTTTCAGTCAAAATAGCGAAAAAAGGCCCTATTTTCGCTAAAATGGCGCCGTGGCTAAACCAGTCCCGTAGCCACAACTCTGCTCAAGTCCCGCCATCTAAAATAACACCGGGGTGTTTGAGCGCAGCGAGTTCCCGGCCATCACCGACTTCGCAGGACAAGCCGCAGCGCGCATCGCCTGAAAGCCATGAGCCTTGCCGCCTCACAGAGCAATTGCCGAAAGAACTATAGACTAAGCCGCAGCGCGCATCGCCTGAAAGCCATGAGCCCGGCTGCCTCGCAATACAAACAGGGTTTTTTCACGTGATTCGGCAAGGCCCCTCAAGAGCGCGCAAAAAGATGAGGAGAACGCTGCTGAAAATATATCCTGCAAAGCAGCGGACTGAGGCAATCGGTCCGCTGCTTTCATAATGCCTAATGGGACTTGTGGAGAACTAGGCGGCAGCCGGAAAAAACCTTATATTACCACAGCACCCGCAACAGGAAGGATGGCTCCTGAAATATAGGAGGCCAGATCGCTTGAAAGGAAGAGGAAGGCATTGGCTATGTCTTCAGGCTCTGCCATTCTTCCCAAAGGGATATTTCTGATTATAGGCTGAATCATTTCATCCGGAAGCACAGCAACCATATCGGTACGGGTTACTCCCGGAGCCACAGCATTGACGCGGATATTGTATCGTCCAAGTTCACGTGAAAGGGACTTGGTGAGGCCGTTTACGGCAAACTTGGAAGTTGGATAGCCGCAGCCGCTTCCCTGCCCGTTGAAACTTACTATTGAACTGGTGTTGATGATAACTCCACCTCCCTGCTCCTTCATAATCTGTGCAGCTGCACGACTGCAGACATACAGGGCTTTAATATTGATATCCAATATCTTTTCAAAATCCTCATCTTTATAGTCAAAAAGAGGAGTATTTTGGGAGATGCCCGCATTGTTTGCCAAAATGTCCAGAGAGCCGTATTTTTCTTTTATCTGCATAAAAGCCGCGGACACCTCATCTCTATTGCTGAGATTTGGCCAGATAGCCTCCACCCGGGCGTCAGGGCATTCTGCCTTGATTTTATCCAGTGCCTTGGTGGCCGTTTCTTCCCGTGAGCCACAAAGAATTGTGACAGCACCAGCTTCTATATATTTTTTAACTATGGCATAACCAATGCCTCTTGTGCCACCGGTAACAACAGCGACCTTGCCTTTCAACAGATTTTCCATTATAATAATTGTCTTTAAATGATGTACAAATAAAACCTGAACCTCAATTATTTCAGAATTGCATCGAGAACAGGATAAATTTCCTCTTCCCTGTGATAGGGATGGATATGGAAATAAGAATCTCCCGACAGCATAAAGGAGAGAACGGTACGGGATGCATCATAGAAAATGTGAACATCCTTATTGAAACGCTCGGCATAGGCCATCTCATAACCAACTCCGAGCGAAGGCGTGCTGCACTCGGCAATCACGATATCCGCTTCACGAAGCCAGGCCGTATCCTGCTCATAAACCGCAACTTCTTTATTGGGCAAATCTTCCAATTTGCTTTTTGACAAATCTCCAATATGTTCAGTAAGGACGATATGCTCCTGCTGAAGGTAGTCAATCATCCTTTTATAAAGAGCGGCATCTCCCCTGCCTCCCTTGATGGAACCTGCAAAATAAATTTTTTTCATATAAGCACCCTTACACTGTACAAATATAAGAATAAAAAAATTACTATCTTCGTAAACTGAATTCCAAACAAGAAAGCAGAACAGAAACACTTAATAGCAACAAGCATCACAAACAACAAGCCATAAAAAATGAAAAAGATTATCTCTACTCCGGCAGCTCCGGCTGCAGTTGGACCTTACTCTCAGGCCCTTGAATTCAACGACACTCTCTACATCTCGGGCCAGCTCCCGCTCAATCCCGAAAACGGGACCATGCCGGAAGGCATAGAGGAGCAGACCAGACAGTCCCTGAAAAACCTCGGGGCCATTCTCCAGGCCTCCGGCCGCAGTTTCAACGATGTTCTCAAAACAACGGTACTCCTTCAGGACATAAAGGATTTCGGAGCAATGAATGCCGTCTATGCAGAATATTTCACAGGAGACAAACCGGCCAGAATGTGCTACGAAGTGGCAGCATTGCCAAAAGGCGCACTTGTGGAAATCGATGCAGTGGCAGGAAAATAACAAAAGCATGCAAACACTGAAAAACGCTCTCCTCAGCATCTCTAGCACAGAGCACGGAGCAGAACTTACAAGCATAGTCAAAGACGGCCGTGAATATCTCTGGCAGGCCGACCCTGCCTTCTGGAAAAGACACTCCCCCGTTCTGTTTCCAATTGTCGGAAGCGTATGGAACGGCCGCTTCCGAATAGACGGAAAAGAATACGCAATGGGGCAGCACGGCTTTGCAAGAGACAGGGATTTCAGCCTCATCGAACAGAGCGAAAACAAACTGAAATACCGCCTGGAATCGGACTCAAAAAGTCTGGAAATCTACCCCTATCCATTCAGGCTGGACATCTCTTACCACCTAAGAGACAATCAGATAGACGTGATATGGGAAGTTGAGAACATAGGCAGCAGCACCCTCTATTTCCAAATCGGCGCCCACCCGGCCTTCAACTACTTCGATTTCGACCCCCGGCAGAACAGGCGCGGGTACTTTTCCTTCGACCGCAGCGAAGGCCTCGAATGCATAAGAATAGTGGACAAAGGCTGTGCCGATCCATCCTCCAGATATCCGCTCAAAACAGACAGCGCAGGTCTTTTGCCCATTTATGCCGATTCCTTCGACGAAACCGATGCCTTCATCCTGCAGGACAGCCAAGTGAAGAAAGTCACCCTGCACGATCCAAACGGAGTGGCAAAACTGAGTCTGGACTTCGACGCACCCTTGGTGGGCCTTTGGTCACCACCACACAAGAATGCACCATTTGTCTGCATAGAGCCGTGGTTCGGACGCTGCGACAGAGCAGGATACGAAGGCGAATTCAAAAACCGCGACTGGGTCAACGAACTCGCTCCCTCACAGCGGTTCAAAGCCAGTTACACGATTACAATATTCTAAGGACTGTTCGTTATTATTTGCGATATTTGCAAAGTACTGACAATGCTGAACTATATGGACAGAAAACACAAAAAAAGCAATCCTCTTGCCCTGACGCGAAAGATTCTCGCCCTGATTTTCTTTTTTGGAATCACACTTCTTTTCCTCGATTTCACAGGGGCTCTGCATGCCTGGCTCGGATGGATGGCTAAAATCCAGTTCCTTCCGGCTGTTCTGGCGCTGAATTTGGGTGTGGTGCTTTTCCTTATCCTGCTTACATTGATTTTTGGCAGAGTCTATTGCTCTATAATCTGTCCTTTGGGTGTGATGCAGGATTTGATTTCCCACGCCAGCAGCAGCCGCAAGGGAAAGAAATACCGTTTCGGCTATTCTCCGGAAAGGAAATGGCTCCGATATGGCTTCCTTGTCCTGTTCATCATTGCATTGATTGCCGGAATCGGCCCCCTTGCAGCCCTTCTTGCACCCTACAGCTCCTTCGGAAGAATTGTCAGCAATCTGTTTGCACCGCTTTACTGCTGGGGGAACAATCTGTTTGCGATGATTGCCGAAAGATTGAACAGTTACGCTTTCTACGAAACCGAAGTCTGGCTCAAAAGCCTGCCTACTTTCATTGTAGCTGTCCTGAGCTTTGTGCTGATTTTCGTTTTGGCCTGGCGCGGGGGCCGAAGCTATTGCAACACAGTCTGTCCTGTGGGCACCATTCTTGGTTTTATCTCCCGATTCTCCCTGCTTAAAATACGGATCGACAGCGGCAAATGCACTTCCTGCAAGCTCTGCGCAAAGGGATGCAAGGCCTCCTGCATCGACATAAACAAGCATAAAATTGATTACAGCCGATGCGTTGCCTGCATGGACTGTCTGGGGAACTGCCAGCACGGGGCAATCAGCTATTCTTTAAGGAAGAAAGCCAAAGCAGCAGCAGAAAAAAAGGATAAGGCTCCGGACAAGTCTCGCCGGGCTTTTCTGGGAGTATCGGCCGCAGCGCTGGCCAGCACCACATTGAGAGCCCAGAAGAAGGTCGATGGCGGTCTGGCTGCAATTGAAGACAAGATTGTCCCTGAGCGCAACTGCCCTATTGTCCCTGCCGGAGCACAGAGCCTCAAGCATCTGGCCCAGCACTGCACCGCCTGCCAATTGTGCGTATCGGCCTGTCCAAACGGCGTTCTGAGGCCTTCCGGAAAGCTGGAAAGACTTATGCAGCCGGAAGCATCGTACGAAAAAGGCTACTGCCGTCCGGAATGTACCCGATGCTCGGAAGTCTGCCCCACGGGAGCAATTTCCAGAATCGGCCGGGAAGAAAAATCCTCCATCCAGATTGGACATGCGGTCTGGGTCAAAGAAAACTGCCTGCCGCTCACAGAGGGCGTGAAATGCGGCAACTGTGCGCGCCATTGCCCTGTTGGGGCCATCAGAATGGTCAAGGCCGATCCTGCCATTGACGATTCGCCGAGGATTCCTGCAGTAGATACGGAGCGCTGCATAGGTTGCGGAGCCTGCGAAAACCTTTGCCCGGCAAGGCCGCTGAGCGCCATTTATGTAGAAGGTCACGAAAGACACAGATTCATTTAGAGAGCCTTATGGAAAAGAAGAACATAGACAGAAGACAGTTTCTCAAATGCCTTGGAGCAGGCGCGCTGGCAGGCACAGCGGTACTTGGCTGCAAAAGTGAAAGCGGCACCCGCACAGCCAATGCCACCGAAGGCAAAATGACATACAGAACAAATCCTTCCACCGGTGACAAGGTTTCTCTGCTGGGTTATGGCTGCATGCGATGGCCCCTTATGGCATCGCCTGAGGGAAATGGCGAAATCATCGATCAGGAAGGCGTGAATTCGCTGGTTGACTACGCCCTGGCGCACGGTGTAAACTATTTCGATACAGCACCGCCTTATTGTCGCGGTCTTTCGGAAAAAGCCACCGGCATTGCTTTGAAGCGGCATCCGCGCGATTCCTACTTTATCGCCACGAAGATGTCCAACCAAAGTTTTCTCGGGAAGGGCTTTTCTCCGAAGCAGATGTACGATGCCTCCGTGGAGATGTACCGCAATTCCTTCGTGAATCTGCAGACCGACTACATCGACTACTACCTTCTGCATATCATAGGAATAGGAGAAGGACTTCCTTCCCTTATGGAGCGCTTTGTGGATAGCGGGCTCATCGATTTCCTTTTGGAAGAGCGCCGTTTGGGCCACATCCGCAATCTTGGTTTCTCCTACCACGGGGATGTGAAGGCTTTCGATTACCTGCTCTCGCGGCACGATGAAATCCATTGGGATTTTGTGCAGATACAGATGAACTACGTGGACTGGAAACATGCCTCGGGAATTAACCACAATGCCGAATATCTGTATAAGGAACTTGCCGACAGGGACATACCCGTTGTGGTGATGGAACCTCTGCTTGGAGGAAGGCTGGCAGGACTCGCCGAGCACCTGAATCTGAGGCTCAAGGAGCAGCGTCCCGAGGACAGCATAGCCGCCTGGGCTTTCCGCTTTGCGGGATCGTTCCCGAAAGTGCTTACTGTGCTCAGCGGAATGACCTATCTTGAGCACCTGCAGGACAATCTGCGCACGTTCTCCCCTCTTGAGCCGTGCAGCGAGGAAGAGTTTGCCCTGCTGGAAGACACTGCACTGATGATGCTTCAGTATCCTTCAGTACCTTGCACTGCCTGCCAGTATTGTATGCCTTGCCCTTATGGAATAGACATTCCCGGCATTTTCGCCCACTACAACAAGTGTTTGAACGAGGGTCAGATCACTGCCTCCTCTCAGGACGAGAATTACAGGAAAGCCCGCCGGGCCTTCCTGATCGGCTACAATCGCTCGATTCCGGGCCTGCGGCAGGCCAACCATTGCATCGCTTGTGGACAATGTGTTCCCCACTGCCCTCAGAACATCAAGATTCCGCAGCAGCTGCAGCGCATAGACCACTACGTGGAACAGCTGAAACTATCTTCCGGACAATAATGAACAAGGCGTAGTTCTGTTTTTCGGACCTTCCTGTGCTATAAGATAAAGGCCAAGAATGCAAAGGCTCCGCTGTTTTGGCCGAGCAAAGAACGCAAGAAGTGATCTGCGAGAGTCTGTTCTCTTTCATAAATCTATACTATTCAGGGTGGAATAGATTTCATCATAATATTCACGAAGTGCCTGTCTGTCTTTTATCAGCTCCTGCAATTCTTTCAGGCGTGCAGCATTTGGAGACTCCGGAATCCATAACCTGAGATAGCCACCTTCCGCGTATTTTTCAAGCAGATGTTCAAGCGTTCTTTCCCATTGCCCTTCCTTATCCAGATCCGGATAGTGTGAAAGACCGTATTGAACGGTACGGCGGATTATAGTCTTGACATCAATCTGTCTGTCGGCTTCAGCGACTATTTTGCCGTATATGCTACGCGGTTCGTGGTCGCTTGATGCCCTATGGTCTTCTACAGCCTGAGCCATCACCTCTATCTGTTCCGGAGTGAACCATTGTCTCAATCTTGGATCCTCACGCACTATTCGTCCTGACTCCAGATGGTGAGTCTTCCTATCTACTTCGAGACCAGTATCGTGATAAGCAGCTATGACATATACCATATCTGCGTTGACTTCATAATGACGGGCAAGCTCAAGGCTTTGAGATATTACGTATTTGACATGATCACAACGGTGAGCAGCATCGAATGACTCATATCTCGGTATAATACATTCTTCAATATACTTCTTCATATCATCATTATTGCATTGATGTTCCTGCCGCAGGATATTCCCTCCCGGCGAGCTGAGTAGA
>CAMGFA010000027.1 GCA_946055165.1 uncultured Bacteroidales bacterium | reverse complement strand
CCCGGCCATCACCGACTTCGCAGGCCAAGCCGCAGCGCGCATCGCCTGAAAGCCACGAGCCTGCCCGCCTCGCAATATAAACAGGATTTTTATATAATCCATATCTATGCGTAAACACATACTTTTGCATGTGACCCTGATGCAGTTGGAAGCGGGCATGAAGGTCTTGCCGAAAGAGACCTCATTTTAGCGAAATTAGGGCCTTTTTTCGCTATTTTGACTGAAAATACTTCATTTTAGCGAAATTAGGGCCTTTTTTCGCTATTTGACTTTTACTGATATCGGTTGACTCGGATTTTGACTGAAAATACTTCATTTTAGCGAAAGCCACGAGCTGGCTGCCTCGCAGAGCAATGGAAGCAAAGCAAAACTTTTAATATCAAAGCGATTATAGCGGCAAAAACAAGAAAACCTCCCGCGATTTGGGAGGTTTTCTTGCGGAGCTGAACTCCGGTATTTTTCTGAGGGATTAGGCCAACTTGTTGATGTAAACCTGAATACCGCTCTTAAGATTGGCTGCCTTGTTCTTGTGGATAACTCCAATTTTAGCAAGTCTGTCTATCTTTGCGAAAACTGCAGGGGCAGCGGCCTGAGCAGCGGCCTTGTCTGTAGTATTTCTGATGTCACGAATTGCATTTCGTGTGGTTTTTGCATAATACCTGTTATGCAACCTGTGCCTCTCGCCTTGACGAGCTGCTTTCTTAGCTGAAGCTGTATTTGCCATATTATTTCTTTTTTTATTTTTTTGTAGTCGGTAGGAGAATCGAACTCCTATTGCAAGAATGAAAATCTTGAGTACTAGCCGTTATACGAACCGACCAAAGGGACTGCAAAGATAAGTATTATTTTTTAATTTGCAAATTATTCTTTACTACTTTCCCACTCCCAAGTATAAAGAAGCGATTCCGTCTGCCTCAAATACTGCCTCTTGTTGGACTGTGGGGCATATACCCAGGCCTCAACAACAAATACTTCTCTACCGTCGGGAGAATAAAAAACGTGGCTGGTAAAAGGACCTCCCATAAAATCCCCTTCCATTTCCCACTGCCCATGCACCTCGGCAAACTGGCGGCCCTTGTACTTCACATAGTCCAGACTCGGCTCCCAGTAGTCTGCAGTAATCATATAGGAACCGTCGGAAGGACCGGCAACATTACGTTTCATAACTTCGTTGCGCTTGGCAATGATTCGGTTCACATCCATTTCATTTCCATCCACCGGATAACGGTAGATGAAGACCCCCTGAGTGGACTTTTTGGTATCGTACTGGAGCCAAGCGAAATCGTGGTGCAGTTTCCTGAGTTTGTAGCCTCCCGGAAAATGCAGGGAGCCTCCGAAAACAGGCCTGAGCTGGGCGGCCATCTCCCTGTCTTCGTAGCGGATAGAGTTGTTTATCACACGGTTGCGCTCGGCCTGCTCAATCACGGTGCGGATATAGTCTTCGTTCTGAAGCACAAGGTCAAGAGCATCGTCCACGGTGTAGGCAGCCACATAAATCAGGCACTGCGGAGAGGCCCAGCGGTCGTTGATGAGCTGCACCCCGGTTTTCTGCACCTGCGGGTTGATATCGAAAAAGACAATATTCCTGTGAACCTGAAACATCTCGATAAAACCTGAGTGAGACACATTAGTGAGAGTGTAACGAGGCTCATACAGAGGAAGATACGGGTATTCATCGGCCAGAACAGTGCGAATGCAGTCGCCAAGGGCCCCGTCCCAGTCGTCCTTCTCTATCACCACTAAAACCTCACCGGCCTTGCCGCTTACGGAAGGCAGCAGAGAAGAGGAACGCTTGCATCCGAAAAAGGAGAGCAGGGCAAGGAGAATTGGAACTATCTTTTTCATATTCAAATAATTGGATTAATGCAACAATCGGGAAATATCGTTACCGAAAGCAAGGAACATCAGCATCAGGAGCAGAATCATTCCAATGCTTTGGGCAATCACCAGGAACTTGGTGCTGGCTTTGCGGCCGGTAATGAGTTCGTAAAGGGTAATTATGATGTGACCGCCATCGAGCCCGGGAATTGGAAGAAGGTTCATCACTCCCAGCATTATGGACAGCAGCGCTATTATGGAAAGGAACTGGTACCAGTCCCACTTGTCAGGGAAAATCTGGCCTATGCTTATGAAACTGCCCACCGATTTGTATGCTCCGGTGGACGGCTTGGCAACCAGCCGCAGATCGTCCCAATAACTGCTGATGGCCTCGCCCGTGCGTTTGAAACCCTGAGGAATGCTCTCCAAGAAGTTGTAGCTCTGGCGCTTGACTACCGGAGGACAGAGCGCCACGCCAATGCGGCCGAGGCTGTCCACCTGCAGATTCACACTCACAAGAGCCGAGTCGCGAAGTACATCGGCGCTGATTTCGGACGATGCGTTCGCCCTGAGCAGAGGCGCAGCATCCTGCAGAAACTCGACCTTCTGCCCGTTGATGGCACAGACGCGGTCCCCTTTGCGGAGTTTGCCGGCATTGGCCTCGAAACTCACCGTGTCGATTACAAACGGAAGGGCAATGTCGAACATCATCGGAGAGGAAAGCAGCTGCCCTATCTTGGACTGGTCCATATACAGACGGACAGTATCGTCCCCTCGCAAAATCCTCACACAATGCACGTTGCGTCTGGCCAAATCGGCCTGGAGCATTGAAAAGTCCTGAGGCTGATAATCGTCAAGCGAGAGAATGCGGTCGCCCGGACGGAAGCCCATCTCACGGGCAAGCTCGTTGGGGTAGATTTCGGTATCGGAATTGGAAATATATGCGCTGCCCCAGATGCCGCTGATAAGGCTGTAGGCGAAGATGGCGAAAATGAAATTGAAAAGCACACCTCCGGCCATAACGCAAAGCCGCTGCCAGGCATTGTGGGAGCGGAACTCCCAGGGCTTGGGCTCTTCCTTGAGGCCTTCGAGGTCCATTGACTCGTCCACCATTCCGGCGATTTTGCAATAGCCGCCGAAAGGCAGCCAGCCAATTCCGAACTCGGTCTCGCCCACTTTGAAGCGAAGCAGAGCCTTGCCGCCCACATCGAAGAAAAGGTAGAATTTTTCCACCCTGATATGAAAGAGCTTGGCAAAGAGAAAATGCCCGAATTCGTGAACTATTATAAGCAGGGAAAGGGCAACAATCACCTGCAGAATCTTGAAAAGCACTACCATATATTAAATCAGTTCCTGAGCCTTGCGCACCGTTTCCTCGTGCGTGGCAAAAATGTCATCAAGACCCGGTTCTGCAACAAAAGTCGCACCATTCAGGCAATGTTCCAGCAAATCGCTTATGCCGTAGAAGCTGATTTCATCGTTCAGATAGGCCTTCACAGCCACTTCGTTGGCAGCATTGAGCACGCAAGGGATGTTGCCACCACGGCGGAAAGCGGCCTTTGCCAGCTCAAGATTCGGGAAGCGCTGAGGGTCCGGAGCCTCAAAATGCAGACTGCCAAGCTGGGCAAAATCGAGCTTTCTGTTGCCCACCGGCAAACGCGCCGGGAAATTGAGCGCCAGAGCAATAGGCTCGCGCATATCGGGACAGCCGAGCTGGGCAATCACAGCCCCGTCCTCAAACTCCACCATGGAATGGACAATGGATTCGGGGTGCACCACCACATTCACCATATCCGGGCTGAGGTCGAAAAGATGGCAGGCCTCGATGAGCTCGAAACCCTTGTTCATCATTGTAGCAGAGTCGATTGTGACCTTGGCCCCCATATCCCAGTTAGGGTGTTTAAGCGCTGCGCTTGCTTTGGCCGATGCAATCTTCTCTCTGCTCCAGGTGCGGAACGGACCGCCCGATGCAGTGAGATGCACCTTCACGAGAGCATTGCCCTGGGCCCCCAGCAGACACTGGAAAATGGCAGAATGCTCGCTGTCCACCGGAAGGATGCAGGCATTGTTCTTCCGCATCGTACGCATAACCACACTGCCCGCAGCAACCAGGGTCTCCTTATTGGCAAGAGCCACGATTTTTCCGGCCTCGAGAGCTGCCAGAGTCGGGCGCAGGCCACTGAAGCCCACCATTGCGCCGAGCACCATATCCACATCGGCCGATGCCGCCAGATCGCAAAGGCTCTGCACTCCGGCAAAGACATTGGCCTCGCAGCCCTGAAGAAGGGACTTGAGCTCGGAATAACGGGACTCATTGCAGATTACGACATTGGCAGCATCGAACTCGCGGGCCTGGGCAGCAAGGAGTTCCACGCTGTTGTTGGCGCTGAGCAGACGCACGTCGAAAAGGTCTTTGTGGCGGCGAACCACGTCCAGGGCCTGTGTACCGATGGAACCGGTGGAGCCGAGTATGGCTATTCTACGTTTTTGCATCAGAATGAAATATACATTGTAGGATCCACAGCATTGCCCTTGTACCAAAGCTCGAAATGGAGATGGTCTCCGGTGGAGAGGGAACCGGTGTTGCCCACATAGGCAATCGGCATTCCGGCACTCACCTTGTCTCCCTGCCTCTTGAGCAGGCTGCGGTTGTGTTTGTAACTTGTTATCATGTCGCCATCGTGCTGGATGGTGATGGTGTAGCCGTATTCATTGCTCCAGCCGGCATAGACAACGGTGCCGTCGAGGGCGGACTTGACCACGCTGTTGGCCGGGGCCGTGATATCCACGGCAGGATGGGATGCAAGGTCGAAAGGATTGGAAATCACACCCTTGAGCGGGGTGAAGAAGTGCACGCCCTCTATTGGAAGATTGCGGCGGACACCGGAAGAAAGGCCGAACTGCTCCTCCTCGGCTACCTTTATACGCAACAGGGAGTCGCGCTGGCGCAGATAAGCCTCGTTCTTCGACTGGAGATAATCGCGCGGAGAGCCGGCAAGAAGACTGTCGAGAACAAGGGTCTGCTCCCCTGCAAGGGTGCGGTTGAGGTTCTCGGCATAGATGCCCCAGCGGAGCATTGCATTCTCGAGGGAGTCTATCTTGATGGCGTTGTAAACGGCCTGACGGCGGAAATTGGCATCGGGATAGCCCGGAACGCTATATCGCAAAGGAGTAAAGACTATCAGACAATAGATTCCCCCTATGAGCACTGCCACGAACAGAACGAGCAGGGAGAAGAAGTTGAGTTTGTTGAAACGCACGGAATAAATCTTCTCATGTGTGGAATCTTCCACCAGGGACAACCTATAAAATTTTTGTTTCTTTTGTCTTGCCATAGTAATTTTTGTAAATTTGCAGAATTATGGACAGGATTATAGGTATAGATTTCGGAACTGCGCGGACAGGACTTGCTGTCAGCGACCCGCTGCAAATCTTCGCCTCCGCCCTGGAAACTCTGCCGTCCGCAAAGATAATAGATTATCTTCAAAAATACACGGCCGGGGGCAATCACATTACAAGATTTGTAATAGGTTACCCTCTGGACCTGAACGGACGTCCAATGGCTACGGCTGCCCAGGTGGACGCCTTTATTGCAAAATTGCAGAAAGCCTTCCCTTCGGTGCCGGTAAGCCTTGAGGACGAGCGCTTTACCAGCACCCTGGCCCACAGGGCGATGATAGACGGGGGGATGAAATACTCCCGCCGCAGAGACAAGAACGAGGTGGACAAAATCAGCGCCGCAATCATACTTCAAAGTTATTTAGACAGAAAGAAATGATACAGACAATTTACCTTTACGGTTCTTCAGTGCTCAGGCAGGTGGCCAAAGAGGCTGATTTGGAAAAGAAAGACGAACTCAAGGCACTCATACAGGACCTTTGGGACACTCTTGCCGTGGCCGACGGCTGCGGACTCGCCGCTCCCCAGATCGGGGTTTCGCTGCGTGTCCTGATAGTTGACGGCACCTCGATGGTGGACGACATGCCATACCTCAAAGACTTCAAAAGGGTGATGATCAACCCGGTAGTCGTGGAGGAATCGGCCGAACAATGCGAATACGCAGAAGGCTGCCTCAGCGTTCCAGGCATCTACGGAGATGTGCTCAGGCCAAAGAAAATCAAGGTCGAATACTACAACGAAAACTTCGAGAAGGTGGTGGAGGAATTCGACAAATTCGGCTGCCGTATGGTTCAACACGAGATGAGCCACCTCGATGGCCATCTGTTCACCGACCTGCTGGCCCCGATAAGGCGCAAAATGGTAAGCGGCAAGCTCGGCAACATTGCCAAAGGCAAAATCAGAACACAATACAAATCCAAAATCAAATAAAAAATGGGAGCATTCCACGCATACGACATCCGTGGCATCTACGGAGTCGATTTCGATAAGGAAACCGCCTACAAAGTAGGTTATTTTCTTCCAGAACTCCTTGGCACAAAGGAAGTTCTTGTGGGCAGAGACTGCCGCACATCCTCACAGGAAATCCACGATTCCCTGCTCGAGGGAATTACCGACGCCGGGGCCGACGTGTATGACATCGGCCTGAGCAGCACCCCTATGGTATATTTTGCCACCGCCAACTACGGCTTCAAAGCATCGGTCCAGATTACGGCCTCGCACAACCCTGCCGAATACAACGGAATGAAGGTTTCCCGCGAAAACGCGCTGCCGGTTGGCCTGGACACCGGTCTGGGACAGATCAAGGCCTGGATTGACGAAGGCCGTCCTTGCCCTAAGGCTGAAAAGAAAGGCGAGGTAAAGCAGAAGGACATCCATCAGGACTACATCGACTATATGCTCAAGTTCAAGGGCGACTATTCCAATCTCAAGATTGCCTTTGACCTTTCCAACGGTATGGCCAACCTCTTCGCGAAGGAAGTTTTCGGCAGCGAGCCAGAGTATCTTTTCGACACCCTCGACGGCCGATTCCCTAACCACGAGCCTAATCCGCTGGTAGCAAAGAACGTAGAGCCTCTCAAACAGCTCGTAAAGAAGAGCGGGGCCGACATAGGCGTGATTTACGATGGCGACGCCGACCGCGTGATGTTCGTTGACGAAAACGGCGATTTCGTGGCTCCGGACCTCGTGATTGCAATGATGGCCCTCTATTTCTGCGACGAGCGCGGGGCCAAGAACCCTCGTGTTCTGCAGGAAATCCGCAGTTCCAAGGCCGTTGCCGAGTATCTGGCCGATTACGGGGCCGATGTGCACACCTGGAGAGTGGGCCGTGCCTTTGCAGCACCGAAGTTGCGCGAAATCGACGGACTCTGGGGCGGAGAGCTTGCAGGCCACTACTATTTCAAGGATTTCTTCTACTCCGACAGCGGCCTTCTGGCTTCGATGATTGTACTAAGGATCGTTGCAAAGCTCAAGGCCGAAGGCAAGAGCTTCAGCCAGCAGATCGGCAAGATTGCCCGATACCAGAACTCCGGTGAAATCAACTTCCGCCTCGAGGACAAGGCCGGGGCAATGGCCAGAGTCTGCGACTACTTCCGCCAGAGTTGCGGCAAACCGGAAAAATATATGGATTTCGACGGCTTCCGTCTGGAATATCCGAGCTGGTGGTTCAACATCCGCCCTTCCAACACCGAGCCTTACCTGCGCTTCATCTGCGAGGCCCAAAGCAAGGAGGAACTGGAGCTGAGGATTGCCCAGGTAAGCGAAATCCTCACCACAGAATTCAAGGGAATACGCAGTTGATGACTACCACTTACATTTTCGACCTCGACGGGACCCTCTACAACAGAAAGGGTCTCAAGAAAAGGATGATACTCCGATCCATTGCAGCGGGGCGCCCATTGTCGATGCTGGCATGCGAGCGCTCCTGCCGCAGGGCAATCAGCGGGATTGACACCGGCACCATAGGCTACGAAACTCTTTTCGAAGCGATGTCGCACAAAAGCGGCAAATCCATAGAAAAGGTGAGGGACTGGTACAACAACTGGTATATGCCCACCATGGTGGATGAAATCGGCAAGCATTTCCCTCTGCGCGAGGGACTTATGGAGCGTTTCCTGAGTTACAGGCAACGCGGTGCCAAACTTGCCATCCTTTCCGACTACGGCTGCATCCGCGAGAAGCTCAATGCTCTCGGCGTGGAAAGCAATCTTTTCGACGAACTGCTCGATGCCCCTTCCCTGGGAGGCTACAAGCCTGCTCCCTGTGTTTTCAAGACAACGCTTGAAATTCTTGGAAGCAAGCCTGAAGACTGTCTGATGATAGGGGATCGTCCGGAAAGGGACGGAGGCAGTGTGAAAGTCGGAATTCCTTTTGCGGAAATCGAAGACTTTATGAAAGGGTCCTATTAGTTTGAGGACCCTCCCAATTTGCTCGCTGCGGCGCGGGACATCTCCTCGAGATTACCTACGTTGCGGCGTTTGCTTTGGTGTGCGGTACCGAAACTCCAGGTGAGTCCGAGCTGAACTTTCTGGGAGTCGATTCTCTGGAGGATGATTGCGCTGGCGCCGGTGTTGTAAACGTCGAGCATCTCCATATCGGAAGAGTTGGTCCGGAAAATGTCATTGAACTGGAAGTTGAGTGTGAGCCTGTTGTCAAGCATTGTCTTCGACACAGCGAAATTGGAGGAGAAGCGGCCTTTGATGAGCATGTTTCCGTAGTTCATCGGGGACGATGCGTGGCCGTCGAGGCTGATTTTCCAGTCCTTGTCGAGCAGGAAGGAGAAGTCGGCGTAGGCCATAACTCCAAAGGTGGAGTCGTCGAAGGCCAGTTCCCTGTTGGTGGAGCGGGTGTAGATTCCAGTGACAGAGGTGGTAAGCTGGAAGTGCTTGCCTATAGGAAGAGCGGAGATGTTGGCTCCGGCATTCACCATCTGGGTAGTACCGAAATTCTTCCATACAAGGCGCTGGCTGCTGGTTTCGCTGTTGTACTCTGCATTCGGAGTGGCAACATCTCTGATATGCGTGTAGCCTACCGAAGTGGAGAAATGCCTTTTGTAAGTAGCAAACAATCCTACTTCATTGGAATACGAAGGCTTGAGGTCCGGATTGCCCACGGTTGTGGTATTGGCGTCGATGTACTGGTTGGTAGGGTTGAGCTGGTCGTAGCTCGGGCGCTGGATTCTGCGGGTATAGCTTGCTGAAAGCATCAGGTTCTGGCTTGGAACATAAGCGAGGAACACTGTAGGGAAGAGGTCGAAATAGCTTCTCTTTACCTCCGAATTGCCGCCCTCACCTGCATTCCACCGGCCGAAGGTGTTGGTGTATTCGCCGCGCAGACCGAGTTTGAGGGATATCTTCGGGCTGAGCTGGCCACCGATGGTGGCGTAGGCTGCTGCCACGTGTTCGCGGTAGAGGACGTCGGTCATCACAGTTTCAGGAGCCTGCCAATTGTAAGTGAATTTTTCCTCGCCTTCGTTGTCATTTACCGAGAGAGCCCATTTTGCACCGGCCTCAAGCATATATTTTCCGGCCACAAGTGTCTGATAATCAGCTTTTGCGGAATAGATATCGTAGCGTTTGAGGGAGTTGAGGTCCTTCACGGAGTTGCGGATGAACGAGTCGAGATCGGAAGCCAGTGCGGTGGAATCGGTCTGGTAGTTCCGGTCCGATGTCACATTGCGGTAGTAGTCTGCATTTGCGGTGATTTCTGCCGAGCGGGACTCGTCAAAGATGTGGGTATAGTTGAGGTTTGCGTTGTACTGTATGGAGTTGTTATGATTGTTCACATTTGCGCCGCTGCGGGAAATCTGTTCATCTGCAATGAACTGCCCTGTGTTGCTGTAACGGGAATCGAGGATGTTCTGCGAACCCGGTACAAAGAAGATGAATCCGAGTGTATTTTTGTCGTTAAGGAACCAGTCTGCGCCGAATTTTACATTGTAAGCGGTGTAGCGGTTGTCAAAAAGAGTGACTGCGCGCTGGGTGTAGTTTTCGGCTTTGAGGGAGGAGAAGTTGTCTATATATACAGGGGTGTTGTAAATGCCTTCGTAAACATTGAAGAAGGTGTTCACTTTGTTGGTCCTGTATCCGAGATTCATCCAGAACGATTCGTCCCATGGAAAAGAATCAGGCCCGAAATACATTGCAGCTCCATTAAGGCCCATTGAGCCGTTGAGTCCTGCGAGGAAATTGCGCTTGGTCTTGATATTGATTATACCTCCCTGGCCTGCAGCATCGTACTTTGACGACGGATGCTCCATAAGTTCGAACTTCTCTATGCTTTCGCCGTTGGTGGAGCGTAGCAGCGCTTCGAGGGCTTTGCCGTCGAGATAGGACGGGCGGCCGTCGATCCAGACCGATACGCTTTTTCCGTTGAGTTTCACGTTGCCGTCTTTGTCGATGGTCACGCCCGGGGCTTTCTTCATAAGTTCGAGTGCGTTGCTGCCTTTTGCGAAGGCGCTTTGCGATACGTTCATCACGAGTTTGTCGAGTTTCATTTCTATGATTTCGACTTTGTCAGTTACCTTGGCGGCGTTGAGCATGTATTCGTCCTCTTCGAGGAGCACGTCTTCAAAGAAGTTTTCACCTTCCATAAGAACAAAGGTGTACTCTTTTTCGACATAGCCTAACATGGAGAATTTTATGGTGTACTCCCCTGCCGGCGTTTTGAAACTGTAGCAGCCCTTCTCGTCGGCAATGGTTCCAGCAAGAACTTCCTGTTTATCGTAAACTGCCACGGTGGCATAAGGAAGAGGGCCTTCTTTGTCAAATACTTTGCCGCTCAGGACAGCCCCATTGTCCTGAGAGAAGAGTTTGAATGAGTTTTTCGGAGCAGCCAAGAGATTCATACTCAAAGCGATACCCAATGCAAATGCGATAATTTTTTTCATCTTATTCTATATTTCTGTATTTATTCATTAGTGTATTAGTTTATTAATACACTGCAAAGATATACAGAATTTTCATATACACAAAAAAATTTCACTTTTTTTGATTGATAATAACAGAAAAACCGCTTTGCACAGACTGGTGCAAAATGCCCGGTCAGCCGCGCTCCATTTCGCGACGCAAATCCTTTTCTTTTATAGAAGCACGCTTGTCGAACTCCTTTTTTCCCTTTGCCAGGGCAATATGGAGTTTCGCGTAGCCGTTTTCGGCGATGTAGCAGCGGACAGCCACAATGGTAAGTCCCTTGTTCTTCACTGCCATAGCCAGACGCCTGAGTTCGCGCTTCTGAAGAAGAAGTTTACGGTCCCTTTCGGGATCGTGCCCGCCCCAGGAGGCCCAGAAATATGGGGCGATGTTCATACCTTTTACATAGAGCTCTCCGTTGGAGAAATAGCAGTAGGCATCCTGGAGCGAGGCCTTGCCGGCACGCAGGGACTTGATTTCCGTGCCCACCAACACAATACCGGCATCGTACTGCTCCAGGAACTCGTAATCGAACGAGGCCCTTTTGTTGTTGATCTGAACTTTGCTCTTTGCTTTTGGCATAACGCGGCAAAGTTAGTAAATTTGCAGCATAATGAAAACAGTCGCCGCCGAACTTCCAAAGCCGGAAGAAGTTTCACCAGCAGACATCCTGCAACAGTACAACAGCGGACACATCCGGCTTGTCTGCGTTCTCGGGCCCACAGCATCGGGCAAGACCCGCTATGCCGTGCAGCTCGCAAGGCAGCTTGGCGGCGAGATAATATCGGCCGATTCAAGGCAGATTTTCCGGGGAATGGACATCGGCACAGGCAAGGACCTTGCTGATTATGAGGAAGTTCCCTACCACCTTATAGATATCCTGCCGGCCGGTGCCGAATACAGTGTTTACCAGTTCCAACAGGACTTCCATCGGGCTTGGGAAGACATCCGCAGCCGCGGCAAAGTGCCCATCCTTTGCGGAGGAACGGGCTTGTACATATCGGCCGTAACCCGCGGCTACAACTGGGGCGGCGAAAAACGGCCCCTTTCGCAGATGGATTCAGCAGAGGACAAGGCCTGTCCGGACTGTTTCTTCATCGGCACGCTGGTAAGCCGCGAAGAACGCAACCGCCGCATTGATGCCCGTTTGGACCAGCGCCTGCAGGAGGGTCTGCCTCAGGAAATCAAAACCCTGCTGCGAAGTGGGGTATCAAGAGACAGGCTCATCAGCTATGGGCTTGAATACAAATATGTTACCGAATACGTTCTGGGCCAGCGAAGCTACGAGGATATGCGGGAAAAACTCGCAATTGCCATCCATCAGTTCGCGAAACGGCAGATGACCTGGTTCCGCGGGATGGAGCGCTCAGGCGTTAAAATCCATTGGGTGCAGGTATGAAAATAGTGTGCGACAACAAAATACCCTTCCTGCAAGGCGTTTTCGAGCCCTATGCCAAGGTGGAATATCTGCCCGGAGGGGCAATAAGCGCAGCAGATATTGTCGGGGCCGATGCTCTCGTAATCCGCACCCGAACCCGCTGCGACCGCAATTTGCTGGAGCACTCTTCTGTAAGGGCAATTGCCACTGCCACAATAGGTTATGACCATATCGACAGCGGCTTCTGTGCCCAGAACCACATTTCCTGGAGCAATGTACCCGGCTGCAATAGCGGATCGGTGCAACAATATGTGCTCGCCGCCCTCTGCCGCCTGTCCCAAATGCACGGCTTCAGCCTCAGCGGCAAGACTTTGGGAATAGTCGGAGTGGGTCACGTGGGCTCCAAAGTGGCAGCAGCAGCTTCCGCTTTGGGGATGAAAACCCTGCTCTGCGACCCTCCGCGAGCCCTGAAGGAAGGCTCTTCCGCCTTCGTGAGCCTAGAAGAGATTGTCCGGTCCAGCGACATAATCACCCTACATGTGCCCCTGCAGCAAGACACTTTTCATCTTCTCGACCCCTCTCTTTTGAGTGCCAATCAGTTCATTATCAACTCCTCCCGTGGAGAGGTTCTGGACAATCAGGCTCTCAGGGCCTGCCTTGAGAAGTCGAGCATTGCCGGTGCGGTGCTAGATGTGTGGGAGAACGAGCCGGAAATTGATCGTGAACTGCTCCAACTGTGCGACATCGCTACGCCCCATATCGCCGGCTACAGTGCCGACGGCAAGGCTGCCGGAACTGCAGGCGCTGTTCGCTTTATAGCAAAACAGTTGGGGATTAAAGACTTGGAACATTTTGCCCCGGCTGCTCTTCCCCAAGCCGGATGCAGTCTTATCAGTGCCCCTGCCGGCATCGGCCAAGCCATTCTGCAGACTTATGACATAGAAAGGGACAGCCAGATGCTCAAAAGCAGTCCGCAAAGCTTCGAGCGTCTGCGCTCCGATTACCCCGTAAGACGCGAAATGTTCGCATTCAGCATCAGCGGGGCCGATGCCCAGACCAACGACATAGCAAAAGAATTAGGATTCAAGATATTATGACAGTTGCAATTTTGGCGGCGGGCGACTTCCCCCGCAAGGCCTATCCCCAGTATCTCCTGCAGTCGGCCGATGCTCTGGTCTGCTGCGATTCCGCTTTGGAGCAGGCTCTCAGGCACGGGCTCAGGGCCGATGCCGTGGTCGGTGACATGGATTCCATAAAGGCATCGGTCAGAAAAAGCTTTGGGGGAGAAGTCGTTCAGGAGGATGAGCAGGACTTCAACGACCTTACCAAGGCCATGCGCTATGTACTGAGCCGTTGGCCCGATGCCGACTGCATCAACATTTTTGGAGCCACGGGAAAGCACGAAGCCCACACGATAGGCAACTTGTCGCTGCTTATGGAATATGAGAGCTGGTGGCATTTCTGGCAGAGGGAAGTGCGGGTTCAGATTGTATCGGACTACTGCACTGCTTTTGCCATAGGCGAGTCCTGCAGTCTCGATGTCGGAGAGGGCCGCAAGATTTCCTTTTTCAGCTGCGATTCATCTTTGAGAATCGCCACCTCCGGTTTGCAGTGGCCGCTGGACGATGTCGAATTCGGCAACTGGTGGAAGGCCACGCTCAACCGCAGCACTGCCGACCGCATCAGCCTTCAGCTGAACCATCCCACCCCGGTGCTCATCATCCTCGAATAGGCCCGGACGCAGCCCCGGCCAGTAGTGCTGCATCACAACACACTGATATCCAGCTACTCCACCTGCATGCATCATCTCAGGACAAGGCAAACAGGGATTTGCACGTGACACGAAATTAATGTCAAAGGTTACAAATCTATAAAGCCTCTATGTCCTCTTTGGAAAGGCCGGTGTACTCAGCAATCAGATCATTAGGAACACCTTTGTTCTTCATATTAACGGCGATGGCCAACTGCTCCGCAGCGCGGCCTTTTTCAAGCCCTTTTTCAAGCCCTTTCTGATGACCTGACTCGTAGCCTGTTTTGGCACCAGCACTGTAGATGCTGTTCCTTTCGTATATCTCTATTTCCCGTTTTATCAACATAGCGTATTCTTTGTTTGTAAAATTAGCGATTTCACTTAACATAAACAAATCATCGAAGGGGAATACGAAAAAACCGACTTCGATGAAGCCGGTTTTTCGTGCGGATGGTGAGACTCGAACTCACACAGGCCAACGCCCACTACCCCCTCAAAGTAGCGTGTCTACCATTTCACCACATCCGCATTTCTACTTTGGGACTGCAAATGTAGCAATATTTATTAAAACCACAAAATTTTTTATGGCTTTTTTACCTATATTTGTAATTGGCCGCCACAGGGGCGTCCAAATGCAACTTATATATCGTAAATAGCATCATACCTCTATGCAACTTTTTGGTAAAAAAGAGCATCTTAATGAATGGTTGGAGGGCGCAAAGGCTAACGACCCGCGTGCCCAGCGTGCCATTTATGACTTGCTCTCCCCAAAAATGTATGCAGTATGTCTGCGGTATATGGGAGATAAGGAGCAGGCTGCAGACGTCCTTCAGGACGGATTTGTGACCTTGTTCAGCAAGTTGGGCAGCTACCTTGGCGAAGGCTCTTTCGAGGGCTGGGCCAGAAAGATATTTGTAAATACTGCACTGATGGCCTTGCGCAAGCACGATGTGCTCAAGCAAAGCGAAGATGTCGAGGCTGCCTTAGGGGTGAGCGACTCTTCCGCAGGGGCCATGGAACAAATCGGGTACAAGGAGTTGCTGAAACTCATTGCCCAACTGCCACCGGGCTTCAGGACCGTATTCAATATGTATGTCCTCGAAGGCTATTCCCACAAGGAAATCGCGCAGGAGCTGGGCATATCCGAGGTCACTTCCCGCTCACAATTGCAAAGGGCGCGAGTGATATTGCAGGAAAAGATAAAGAACAGGAACAAATGAGAGAAGATATAAACAACAGTTTCGACTCCTACATCCGGGACATTTTGGACGATGCCGCCGTCAAGGCGCCTTGTGCTGTCTGGAAGGGTGTGCAGCAGCGTATCGGCACGGAAAAAAGAGCCCGCAGAAGCCCTCTGCCGTGGATTTTTGCTCCGCTCGCCGCCGCCTGCGCAGTTCTTTTCGTACTTTGGCTCGTGCCGATGAATACGGAAGAGATGTTCGAAAAACAGAATGCTTCTCTTGTCTGCCTTATCGAAACCGATTCCCAAAGCCCTGAATTCGAGCGCCTTGCGCTGGGCAATAGCGTATCGGCCATAAACAATCTTCCTTCAAGCCGCAGGACTGCACCTGTGGAAGCAAGTGTGCAACAGGTGGAAGAATCGGCCGAAATTGTTGAACCTCAAGCAGAAAAGCCGCAGAAGCAGGCTGTTGTGGAAGAGACCAGGCCAGCAATCGATGACTGGGCCGATGTGTTCTCAAATCTCGAAAGCGAAGAGGAGCGAGCCGAAAGAATACGCGAGAAACAAGGCTTTGCCCTTGTGATGGGCACTGGAATCGGCGCGAACGATTCTCATTTCAGCAAGGGATACACCAGACCGCTGGCCTCAAGCGAAGCTCTGAATCAAGGACTTACGGAGCATACAAAATCGCAATACTACGTTCCGCTATCTTTTGGCGTCAATCTCCGCTACCATTTTGCAAACGACCTTTCAGTAGGCATCGGCATAAACTGGACGCAGCTCAACCGCGAATTTGACGGTTCCTACCTGGACAACGAGGGTACGTTCAACCATATTCTGCAATATGTAGGTGTGCCTCTGAACATTTATTGGGATTTGGTAAATGTCCGCAGCCTCCAGTTCTACGCATTTGCAGGAGTGAATGTTGAAAAGCTTATCAGCAACAAATACTATAATATGGAGAAGAGCCGTTCTCCTTTCCTTACCGAAAGCCCTGACGGTTTTATGTATGGAGCACAGTTCGGCTTTGGAGCCGCCTTCCGTCTGGCGAACAAAGTCTCCCTTTACTTCGACCCATACGTTTACTACTATTTCCCAAGTGCACAGCCAAGGTCAATCAGAACGGAGCACCCTCTTATGGTCAGCTTTGAGGCCGGTCTGAGAATTGATCTGTAGTTTGCTCGTTGAACTCCATTTTGAGTTCAGTGCACGAAGCGGCACCAAGAATTCCAAACCCGGATTTAATATTTGTATATACAAATACTGGGGGAGCTAAATTATAGTGCCCCAGAACATTCTCGGCATTATTATAAGATGAGAAAAAATAAGAATACGTCTCAGGTGAAAATCTATACAATTTAATTCTCATATCTTCTTTTGTCTCAAATCCCAGTTCTGTCTGGAAATACAATTTCCCATTTTGGATTTCATTTTTACCAATAAGAAAGAAAAAATCATCTTCCCAATGATAGAACATGTAATCAGGGCTATTCATCAGCGAGTAATCAGCACCAACTCCTTTAATATATAAAGTTGGTCTCTGGCCCCAACCGGAATCCCAATCAATCTTTATTCCCAAATAATCTTCGTCACGAACATTATCTACAATGACTTCAACAATATAATTTGTATTATCTTCGTCCTGTGTAGTTTTTTCTTTAAAGCAATTATATTTAAAATCAGGCTTTTCAGGAATGACAACGGATGCACTTATAGGCTTTAAACCCTCCGCTTCCATATATAATTCCAATTTTGTCTCAGGCAAATTTGGCATTTTTGCTTTATACCGTGTTCCGGGCTCTCCAGTATGCACATTAATTTCTCGTTCCCATTCAACTTCTTTACCATCAGCTGTGAAATTTAATTTTTGTATTACATATTCATTATTTTCTATCATCTTTCCCCCTACCGGTGAAAGTAATTCTATTTCAAAATAACATGTTGAATCACACGATGTATTCATTCCGCTGATATATTTGAAACTAAGAATAGGTTCCCTGATCGGAGATTCAACATCGAAAGAGTATTCGCACGAACTTATCAACAGCGATACTAGTATAAAAGGAATATGTTTTTTCATCAGAATGTCCAATTGTAACTAATTGAAGGGATAATAGGAATAAGACAAATTGCACGGCCTGACAGTTTGCCTTTTTCATCAATTCGAATAAATGCAGAAATCGCATTAAAATGGCAATATGCATTATATAAACTGAAATTAAGAGTCCT
Organism: uncultured Bacteroidales bacterium; assembly: GCA_946055165.1. GTDB lineage: Bacteria > Bacteroidota > Bacteroidia > Bacteroidales > UBA932 > Cryptobacteroides. The sequence goes on along the minus strand of CAMGFA010000027.1, from coordinate 10,335 downwards.
AATCCTGCCATTTTTCATTGTCCTGTACCAATTTAATCCAAGATCAAGTCTATGATAAGCCGGTAGCGAATACAAGTTTGGAGCAATGCAGTATTCTCCATCACGAACAATATAACTATCATTTTCGACAGATACAGCACTGGCTGCCGTAAAATGATTCCCACTATGAAATAGCCAGGCAGCGTATATCAAAAAATTATTGTTTATCCTATATTGATACTGAATATTCAGTTTATGACGGTTGTCATTTCTGTCAGGATACCAATCATAATAGTACGAAGGAAAAAGTCTCTCACTTTTTGACAAGGTATAATAAACTGATGCATTCACACTTTCGTTTTTATATTCCAGGCCCAATTCAATTCCATAAGATCTCCCCTTTCCTTCATTATAATATAGTTCCCATCCATCAATTGCCGGAAGCATTGTATTGGCACCTTGATATTCATACAGGTGTTTCATATCCTTATACCACAATTCAACATCAACGGATAAACTTCTCGGAAGATTCCATTGAAATCCAGCCACCCATTGTTTTGAATTCATAGGCTTAATAACGGAAGTAGATGGCATCCAGATATTTGTCGGCAAGTCAAGATATGTCGAACTAAGTTGATGTGCAAACTGGTTGGTCTCAGAAAAAGATGCCTTTAGATTAAAATCATTATTTAAATTGGCTCTTAAAGCAATTCTTGGCTCAAAACAATTATAATGCTTGTCATTTACAAAAAATAAATTCTCCCTAAAACCAATATTCACCTTGCCCCAAGCCCACAAATCAATCTCATCTTCCATATATAAAGCCATTTCTGCTCCAAGATAATTGCAAGTAGCTTTGGTTTCTTTTTCTACAAGCATGGTTTCCTTGATATATACTTTATACGAGCATTCTCTTGCAGGAGCATAGTTATGGCCAAGCACACTGCAGCCAAACTTCATTCTATTATTCTTTACAAGATTACAATACAAATCAAGATTGCAACCAACATCGTGAATAATACTTTCGTTGGATTCTGAAATCAGCCGTGTATTCTCGCTTCCCAATTCCTTTCCCTCTACTCCTATAATTGAAGAATAGCTTGTATAATAAACATTTGAATCAAACAACAATTTGTCAGTAATATGTTTATTCCATTTCAGAGACGCCAGCATATTTCCCCACCCTAAATGCATCTTTATATCATTATCAGATTCATCATACTCTTCAATAAATCTCATCTTGCCATAATCACGACCACCATACAAGGACAAACTGATTTTACTTCCGTCATGAGCCAGCTGTGTAACTTTCATATTGATATCCGAAAAAACATAAGTTGTTCCTTGTATCATTTCTATTTGCTGCTTATCAGAAATCATCGGTGTTGCAAGCGTCTTCAGCAAATCCGCCCAACTTCGTCTGATTCCAAAATTCAGCGACAATTTGTCCTTAATTATAGGTCCGTCAATATGAATTCTACCATCAAGCAGACCAAGGCTGACATTCCCGCACCACTTATCGAAACTGCCGTCACGAACATTGACATCGACAACGGAAGACAAGCGCCCACCGTATCGGGCAGGAAAACCTCCCTTGTAAAAATCGGCATCCTCTACCATATCTACATTAAATGAGGAGAATAAGCCAATTAAATGACTAGTCTGATACATCGGCACGCCATCCAATAGATATAGATTGTCTGAGCCGTCTCCGCCTCTAACATACAATCCGCTAAGCAACTCCGTTCCGGACGATACTCCAGGCAACATCTGCATCGTCTTTACCAAATCCGGTGACCCAAGCATAGCAAAGCCCCTTTTCAGCAAAGTGTTGTCCAATGTTTTCAAACTCGTCTGGCTTCTGGCCATCTTCTTATACTTGTCCGTCTGAAGCACGGCTGCATTGAGAGTATCGGTTCGCTCTTCTTGTGCAAGAGACCTAATACCAGAAAGCAGAGTCATTACCACAGTAATAAATAATATCTTAACATTCATACTGAATCCTGTATTCCAGAATTGTGCGATTGTATGCACAGTCCTGGAACCATAAAACCTATTCTCCAAAATATAAAGTTACGCCATATGCCTGCATGTTTTTGCTACTATTAGGGTCTTCGAAATAATATAAATTCGTTTGTCCGCAATCTTGTCCTGATGTCTTAAACGAAGTATGACATTCCGCAGCCAACAATACGTCTAAGTCCAGTTTCCCTACTACCTTCTTTCCTACAGAAGCTTTTGCTGTAATGTTCATTGTGAAATCATTATCTCCTTCAATAACATAAAAAGTAAGACGGTCAGCCCATTTATAATTTAAATCATACATCCAATCGTACACTTTCCTATTTGTAAAACTTTGGCTGTTATTATGTTTATTGAATGCAAACTTTAAAGAGTTCATTACTTCAATAGTATTTCCCGCATCATCAACCCTAAACACCTTTATATAAAATTCAGGAGCACCACTATACCAAGCTTCTACTTCATTTACATCATTAATTGTAATTTTGTTTATATACACAGGCGATATTTCAGCAGCATTACGATATGGAGGATAGATAAAATCATAAATTGGCTCCGAATTGCCAATACCGTTCTTCCTATATCCTTTATATACATGTTTTCTTCCCTTATTGGATGGTATATAAGTATATTGATTTTGAGATGCAGGACATTCAACTAAAGGTGAATAATTAATACTTACTGACGGGTCCATCCATTCAAGTACAGTAGTTGAATTTGGGTAATTATCCATACTCCACCTTATTTCCACACCAGGTCCTTGGCAAAATACATCTAATTTTGAAAAAGGAGATGGGATATTTGGTGCCTGAACATTTATTTCGTTAGATGGATCCGATTCTAAATAACTAATTAACGAATTATTATTACTGGTTTTCCCAACATTATAAGCGGTTACATAATATCTGTAGTATTGACAAGCGACCAAATTAAAATCCGCATATGATGCAGTATTAGCTTTGATTGTGGCTATTTTTTGAAATGAATCATCATAAAGACTTTTTCTGTATAAATAATAACCTCCTGTTACTTGATTATTTTTATCCCAGACCATTTCAATGACATCCCCATATACATTTGCCGTCAGGTTTGTTGGCGCAGATGGTTGTGTGACAATAGTCGGCTTTATGATCAATGAATCATTAATCACCGGCACCCTTTCATTTAGAGACAAAACTATCACAGGTTCGTTAGGTTCTTGTGTTGCGCTCATACTTATCCATTTACCATTTTCATCAATAGCTGGTATCGGTTTGCGTTCAGATTCAACATTATTTTCAGGCACAAAAGCTATTTTAGGAACACTTACTCCATCCCAATCTTCTGAATGAACTGGAATTGCCACTTGAAGTGTTGGATTCATTTCCTGTAATGCTTCTAATAGGTTACTTTCTCCTGACTTTGTTTTTGGCAAAAACAAAGTCAGATATTCCTTTATAGATATCTCTTCTTTTCCCGATTTTATTTGTTTTTCTATTGTTTGAGGTAATAGATCTGTCAGAAGAACATTTACGTCACCATCAAAACGTTTTAGAGCCTCCTCTTTGACTTTTAAGCCTAACTGATTATTTTCACATAAAGCCTGATGCAGAGCAGTTGCCAATGAAGCAACTTTATTATTGTACTCTGTGTTCATAAGGTTATGAGTATCATTCAATAACGAAGATTTACTGCTTTGCTCATATTTGTTACAAGAGAGAAGTACGCTTGCAAAGAGCGTGAAATACAATATTTTTTTCATAGAAAACAGATATTAAAATAACTAATTAATAGACGAATTCTCCAACATAACAGGTATATTCATTTATCTCGATTACAATTTGATAATGACCTCGGGACATTAGATATAGTTCCTGACCAAAACAAGAAAGGCATAATATACACGATTCTTCTGTATTATTGTCTTGATTATATAATACTACTTCAGCATCAACCTCTTTATTCGATGTAATAAACAGGCACGACTCTTCTTCAATTAAATTACATTCCATTATCAAAGGATTCATTTCCGGAGCCCGATGAATTAATTCTGGATTTTTTGAAACACGATGCAATTCGATTGTTCGATTAGAAACTGCACCATTGCCTTTAGCACAAATACAATTTAAAGACAGAAATAGTGCTGTCATAAATAATAATACTACTTTTTTCATACTCTATTGTTTTGAGCAAATGTAGTATTCATTACAAGACTTCTGTCCGTTTTGACTTCTTCTTGGCGTTACAAAAACTCAATCACAAAGCAAGTATAGCTTGACATTATGCCCATTATTAATAATACACATTTGGAATATTTTAAACATCCAAATGTGTATTATATTTATTATTAAACTATTACTATTACGAAACCAAACTGTAACGCTATTTCAGAAACATCTGATACACCGATTCATTTGGACCTGTATAATTCGACAGTTTCAAATGGAATCGATGGCGTTTGAGGCGTACATTTTCTTTTGATATATTTGAGGAACGAAGCGGCTGACTATTCCCTATAATCTTTATAAAAATTCAAGCGGCACGCAGTTTTTATTGTCTGCGTTTCATCCCTTAACTCCAAATAAATCGTTACATCCTTATTTTCAATCGGCTTCTCCATAAACAGAATATGAAAATTTCTGTCTATCAACAATAATTCTTCAGGAGACAAATCTGCAACGCATTTCTCGACTTTTACATATCCTTCTCCTGGAGCCAAAACTCTATATCCGTCTTTCTTTATTGGCCTTTCGCCCAGCCAACTTTCAGGATAGTTATTGTCAATAAATGGCTTTGCTGTTTCATATCTTATATTTACCAGATCATTCAATGATTCTCCGGCTTTATGATTCGGAAAGTCACTGTCGCTAAATATCTTTATATATTGGATTTTATTTACAGATGCCTGATTAGGGATAATGAGATAAGAGTTAAAGCCCGTATCCCCATACAATTCACAATAGCTTTGATAAGCCTCCTCATTATGCTGTTTCGTGTAATAATTCTCAAATCCACACTGAACAATAAATGAGAATTCTTTATCCGTTGGCAGTGATTCAGACACCAACATCATTGAATCGATTTTAAAAAAACAACTCACAAAACTTTCAGAAAACAAATATTCTGAAGACCCAACTTCCACGACACTATTGTTGCAAGCCACCATCATTGCCAGCCCAGCAAATAAAACCAAGAATCTACTTCTCATACAAGCACAAATTTAATCATTTTGATATATACCAGTATTCATATAAATAATACTACTTTTTTCATACTCTATTGTTTTGAGCAAATGTAGTATTCATTACAAGACTTCTGTCCGTTTTGACTTCTTCTTGGCGTTACAAAAACTCAATCACAAAGCAAGTATAGCTTGACATTATGCCCATTATTAATAATACACATTTGGAATATTTTAAACATCCAAATGTGTATTATATTTATTATTAAACTATTACTATTACGAAACCAAACTGTAACGCTATTTCAGAAACATCTGATACACCGATTCATTTGGACCTGTATAATTCGACAGTTTCAAATGGAATCGATGGCGTTTGACGCGTACATTTTCTTTTGATATATTCATCAAAAAGGCTATTGTTGAGGTATCAAAACCCAATAATACATAACAGATAAACCGGATATCTTCATCTTTATATTTGGGAAAATCCTGACGTATCCTGGACACAATATTATACAAATCTTCGTTGATTTTTCCTTCAAGAACAAGCTGACTTGATCTACTTGAAATTTCTTTCAACAATCCTTTTACTTCATTAATCAGTGTCCGTTCTGTTTTTTCCGTCATCACTTCCTCATTTCGAGATGGTGTCACATTATAATACTTGATTATCTCCCCAAATTGGTTTTGATACAAGGTTAAATATGACTGACGCAATTGATTGATTCTATCTTCATTTTGCAAATTACGTTTTTGAAGAGTTGCATTAGCTTGAGATAATTTCTCAATCTCTTCAATAGCTTGCAGAATTATTGTTCTATTATGTTGAGCCCGCCTTTTAAACAAAATTGCAATTCCTATCAATAATAACAGAAGAAACAACACAACAAAAACCAGTATTATGATTTTCTGTTTGGATAATTGTTCTTTTTGCCATAATATTTGCGCAGAGGTCTTATAATAGTTAGTTTGTGCCTTAAATACCGAAGAACTCAGCAATTCAGTCACAATGCTATCTTGATATTCCCCAAATAATTCATAATACTTCAGTGCTGACTCAATATTTCCATTAAGTACCTCTATTCTATATTTCCAGCCAAAAGTTTCTTTATTTTCGGGGAGTTCGTCTAATGCTTCTAAAAACTCATTGGCAAGATCTTTTTCTCCCAATTGAAAAAGACAATACACATATTCATAATACTCCTCTTCAGACAGGACTCCATTTACTGTCAAAACATAATTCAATAAACTCAAATCCCTTTCATAATTCGGATTCCCACAGAATAAATCATTCTGAACTTGTCCTAATATAGAATAAATTGAAACAACGCTTGTACTATCTGTCCCAGTATATACCGAAGCATAAATACTATCTGCTTGAGCAAATAATTTATTATTGAAACTAGCCTGTGCAAGTTTATATTTAGCAAGAGCAATATGATTTGCATCTCCATACTCCTCAAAATACTTATATGACTCTTCCGCATAAACCAACTCCTCTGCCTTGTGAAAAGTAATATTATACACATCCGCCATTGCGGAATTAATCATCCCCAAATAAAAAGCATCATTCCCTACGTATTTTAATGCATTGGAATATGCCAACAAAGCATTTGAATAATCTTCCGCATTATAATGCATCCTCCCCCAATAATACCAAGCACACATCAATTTATCATCGGGCCCTTTAGAGGAATAGTAATCCAATGCAGGAACAAGTATTTCCAAATCCGTTGTATCAACATAATTTTTATCCAGAGCGGCGGCATACAGCAAAGAATAGTCCGCTTTAAGTGAGGGAGTATTCAAATCCCCGGGACGAATAGTTTCAAGCACGGCCAGGGCGCTGTCCGGAGCCTCTTGAATATATGTTTCAACATCCTTTAAAAGATATCTGGTCTGCCTGTTTTCACATGAGCATATCACACAAGCCAGGGCCAATATCCCTGCCGCTTTTCTGAACCTGATAATCATACGTCTCTCTTCCTCCATTTTCAAAAGGCAAAAATACATAATTTAAGCAAGATAAACCATTTTTGCCATTGAGGAACAAACCATCTCAATGGCAAAATAAAAAAATTTCAGCGGCAGCTTATCTGCAGGGTCGCGGGGCGCAAGCCCGGAGAGCCGACAAAGACACAGAAACAAACAGGAAAAGGGCAGGAAGAATTCTTTTTCATATCATTTCAATAAAGGCATCCAAAGCGGAAGTAGGGGCTCCGTTCACAAAACAGCCCTTGTTGTAACCGCCGTTGTAGCCGGCCGGGGCCTCAGGCTCCCAGTAAAAAATACCTTCGAAATGACCCGTAGTCTTGCCCAGACGCATAAGATAGGCAATGCACTCATTGCAGGCCTGGGCCTGGGTGTAGTCGAAACCTATTTCGCAGAGCATTACAGGCACACCATAGGTGTTCCATATTGTGTTGATATTGGCAACAACATCATTGGCCTGCTCTTTCCAGTCGCTTTCGCCGGGATAGAGCGACATTCCCACCATATCATATTTGCCATTATACTTTTTAAGATTGTCGAAGATATAAGTATAGTGACTCATATAATTGCCTCCGTCCAGGTGCACAATCACCTTTGTCTGAGGGAAGATGGCCTTTACGGCATCGTAGCCGGCATTGACTAGCTCCGCGAAATTGGAGCCATTTTCGGCCGAGCCGAGAGGGTACATGAATCCTCCGCGGGTTTCATTTCCTATCTGCACCCACTCCGGACAGATTCCGAAATAATCAAGAGCTGAAAGCATTTGTGTTACATGGCCGGCAACAGCCTCCTTCAACTGTGCAAGATTGTAGTCCTGCCAGGCCTTTGGAGTAATCTGATGCCCGGGATCGGCCCAGGTGTCGGAGAAATGGAAGTCAATCATCAGCCTCAGGCCCAGTTCGTGGGCACGGCGGGCTTTCACAAGAACATCGCCGATGTTGTTCCAGCCGTCTTCGGGATCGACCCACACGCGCAGGCGGATGGAGTTCACTCCGCAGTCCTCCTTGAGAATCTGCATGCACTCGCCCTGCTTTCCGTTTTTGTTCTTAAAGACAAGGCCTTCCTTTTCCATCTGGCTAATCCAGCTCACATCCGCGCCTTTTGCAAAGCCGCCGGCCACAACAACAGGCTCCGGATTTTGTTCCGAAGACTGCTTCTGAGCGCAGCAAGCGCACAGAAGCAGACTGGTAAATAAAATTGCAGTTATATTCATTGTTTGTCCATTTGCCAAGTACAATTCCTCAAGTTCACGGTAAGCAAGTATGTTCCATCGTAGCTCGGCAGGCCGATGCTGGTAGCTATCCACACAAGACCGCTGGAGTCTTGAAATACATCCCTGACCTTGTTTCCGTCGGTATGGAAAGTGATGTTGTGGAAGCTTTTGTGCTCATTCTCGAAGCCGGCATAGGAGAGCGCCGATGCTGGGACGCAGCAAAAAAGACAGATTGGCAGCAGTAGTGTTATCGGACGCATCGGTTAATAGATTATTCCACATCAAAAATACAAAAAATCCACGAATGCAAAGAGCGGGCTTAGTGTGTTTCGGGCCCTCAGATTGGAACAGAAAGCCGTTTTGAGTGTTTTTGTGATATTGGACAAACTGAATTAATTGCATATTGTCTCATTTTTTGCTAAATTCGCAGCGTTTTTAAGTAATTTACTTTCAAATTTTAAATAAAAATGAGAATTATTCAAGTTACAGGTAGAGAAATCCTCGATTCAAGAGGAAATCCTACAGTTGAAGTCGAGGTTGTCCTCGAGTCTGGTGTAAAAGGTGTAGCAGCTGTTCCTTCAGGAGCATCTACCGGTGAGAACGAAGCTCTCGAGCTTCGCGACGGTGACAAGGGCCGCTACCTCGGAAAAGGTGTGCTCAAGGCCGTTGCCAATGTGAACGATGTCATCGCACCTGCTATCATCGGTATGTCCGCTCTCGAGCAGAGGGCAATCGACAAGACTATGATCGAGCTCGACGGCACTCCTACCAAGAGCAAGCTTGGCGCAAACGCCATCCTTGGCGTTTCCCTGGCCGTTGCCCACGCTGCTGCCAACTATCTCGACCTGCCTCTTTACCGTTATATCGGCGGTACCAACACTTATGTTCTCCCTGTTCCTATGATGAACATCATCAACGGCGGTGCCCACTCCGATGCCCCTATCGCATTCCAGGAGTTCATGATCCGTCCTGTAGGTGCAAAGAACGAAGCCGAGGCCGTACGTATGGGCGCTGAGGTTTTCCACGCTCTCAAGAAGGTTCTCAAGGATCGCGGCTGCTCTACCGCAGTAGGTGACGAAGGCGGTTTCGCTCCTGCCCTCAAGGGTATTGACGATGCTCTCGACTGCATTATCGCTGCCATCAAGGCTGCAGGTCTGGAGCCGGGCAAGGACATCACCATCGCTATGGACTGCGCAGCTTCCGAATTCTGCTTCAAGGGTGAGGACGGCAAGTTCTACTACGACTACAAGCAGCTCAAGGACGGCAAGAAGAAGGACCCTAAGGGAAAGAAGCTCTCTACCGACCAGCAGATCAAATATCTCGAGAAACTCATCAATACCTACCCTATCGACTCCATCGAGGACGGTCTTTCTGAGGAAGACTGGGAAGGCTGGGTTAAACTCACCAAGGCTATCGGCAACCGCTGCCAGCTCGTGGGTGACGACCTCTTCGTAACCAACGTGAAGTACCTCCAGAAGGGTATTGAGATGGGTGCCGGCAACTCCATCCTCATCAAGGTAAACCAGATCGGTTCCCTCACCGAGACACTCGACGCCATTGAGATGGCTCACCGTCACGGTTACACCACCGTTACCTCTCACCGTTCAGGCGAGACCGAGGACACCACAATCGCCGACATCGCAGTTGCTACCAACAGCGGCCAGATCAAGACCGGCTCACTCAGCCGTACCGACCGCATCTGCAAGTACAACCGCCTCATGAAGATTGAGCTTGAGCTCGGCGACACCTGCCAGTACGGTTACAAGAAACTTCGCTAATCGAAGTTCTTCATAAAAATTCAAGGGATGGTCTCTGCGGCCATCCTTTTTTTTGCTGTCGTTTTTTCGGATCAAGTGCAAAACCCTGTGTGCCGTGTCGTAAGCAATAAGCCATAGGCGAAAGTAATTTCCGCGCACTGTCGTCGCGCTTGAGCTCTGTGGAAAGGCTCTGCGCGCCGACCGGGCAG
>CAMGFA010000026.1 GCA_946055165.1 uncultured Bacteroidales bacterium | reverse complement strand
CCCGGCCATCACCGACTTCGCAGGACAAGCCGCAGCGCGCATCGCCTGAAAGCCACGAGCCTGGCCGACTCGCAGAGCAATGTACGCAAAGAGCCACAGGCAAGCCGCAGCGCGCATTGCCTGAAAGCCATGAGCCTGGCTGCCTCGGAAAAACAATATGAGCAAATGCAGAATGCAAACAAAAATGAAATGACCAATCTATGAAAGAATTTTCTTAATATTGCATACAAAGCCAATATGAACATGTCCAGAAAAACAAGCATCCTGTCGCTCTGCATTTTGCTATGCATCGGGGCCTCAGCCCAAGTCACAAAGGAAAATGTAGAAAAAGACCTTTACATCACTGCGGGTGTACACCACCCCTACATCGTCCCGGAAATTAAGGACACAAAGGCCCCGAGGGGCTTCAAAGCCTTCTATGTCACCCACTACGGAAGACACGGCAGCCGCTACCACACCTCCGAAAGCTTCTTCAACGACAATGTCCCGCGTCTGGACATCCTAGCCGAAAGGGGCCTTCTCACGGAAGATGGCCTTAAGCTCAAGGCCGAGATGGAATGGCTGCAGCAAAGGCACAGCGGAATGGCCGGCACCCTCACCGAGACAGGCGGCTTCGAGCAGCAGGGAGTGGCGCAAAGACTGTACGAGCGCTGCCCCGAAATCTTCAGGCAAAAAGACTGCAAACAGGTCAGCAGCCGTTCCACCAATGTGCACAGGGTCATCCAGTCAATGGGACATTTCAACGCTTCCCTTAAGGCCTGCCAGAAAGACCTGAAGATCACAATGCTCACGGGCGACCGCTATTGGGACATACTCTGCCACAACACCAGCAACATTGAAAATCCATTCAAGGAACGCCAGAAATTCCTGGAAGATTCCCTCCACCGGGCATATATATCCCTGCTCCACCCGGAGCATCTCTTCAACAATCCCGCAGCAGTGGAAGAGCTGTGCGGAATAAATGCCAACGAATTGGAATTCAAGCTTTTCGAAGCCACCCAGATTACCCGCACCCTCGACCATTCAGAAGGCCACGACCCTCTTGCACTTTTCCCTCTCGACGACCTCGTGAATATGGGCCGCGCCTACAACATCCACAATTTCGTGTGGTTCATGCACAGCATAGAAGGCGGCGACATCAATGAAAGGGCCGTTGGCATACCAATTCTCAAAGATATGCTCAAAACGGCCGAAGAAGCCATTGCAGGCAACGGCCATTGCGCCGATTTCCGATTCGGGCACGATTCGGGAGTGGGGCCTCTTGCCGCAATGCTCGAAATCGGAGACTACGCAAAGACCATGCACATAGCCGATTCGCCTGACTGCTGGCCAGCATACAAAAACCTCTGTATGTGCAGCAATGTCCAACTCATCTTCTACCGCAACAACACGGGAGAAATACTAGTGAAAGTCCTGCTCAACGAAAAGGAAGTGCAGATAGGAGAATCCTGCCCGCCTTTCTGCGGCCCGTACTACAGATGGGAAGATTTCCGCAAGTACGCAGAAGGCCGAATTTCAGACGGGCAGTAAACAAGTCTATTTCCCGGACAGGGCAGCAATCATCCTGTCGCCGAGCTCGCTCTTGCGCCTGATGTGGTCCAGCACCTCGAGAACAAACGGATTCTCGTCGAAGCTGCCGCCACGCACTGCAGCGAAGTCCTCGTCGCGGCGGGTCTTGTCGCCATCGGCCCCGAAACCGGTCATCGAAGTAAGTTCAAACTCCTTGCCCGCATCGTCATAAATGAGCTTGTCGAGAGAAACCACGGCACTCTTCCACTGCTTGATAAGCGAAATGGCCTCGGCGCGGGTAATTTTTGCCAAATCGTAGCCGAAATAGCGCTCGATGGCATCGTAGGCCCAGGTCCACTCATAGCTGTAGTAGTTTGCGGCCATTTCGCCGAAGCGCTCTCCCAGTTCAGAAATATGGCCGATTCTGCCGCAGGCAATGTCCTCGCAGAGCCGTTCCATCTCCGAAGCCGGGCAGATGAGGCCGGAGATGTCCCTCCACTTGCCGCGTCCGATTTCGGAATCCTTGCGCAGAGCCTTGCGCAAATCCTCGTCGCTGCCAATGGTCACATCCTGTATTTTGGAAATGAAGGAGTTGCCCAGGAACTTGACAATACCTGTCTGATAGTATTTGATTCCCTTGTGCAGGGCAGAATTGCGGATGATGGACTTCTTGTAATAATAGTTGTCGGCCTTGTTCCCTGAAGCCTCGCGCAGTTTTTCCAGCAGCTCTATTCCGGCAAACATCTTCTGCACCGTGAATGGGCTGAGATGGTTGAAGTTGATATGGTCGAGCCTGTGCGGATCGCGTCTCTTGTCGCGGGAAGGCCATTTCTTGACATCGCGGATGGTTCCCACAGACTTGATGTTCACGCCCGGAACAATATATGTCACTCCCTGCTGTTCAATAAGATAGGAGAAAGGAAGGTCGGTAGTGTCGGGATTGTTGACGTGCCTTCCCATAACAAGGGAGAAGGCTCCGATTTTGGCAGGCAGAAGGACATAGGAATCGGACGTGGTCTTGGCCCCGCGCTCGAAGATGCCCTGATGGATGGGCCCGAGCTTGTACATATGGTTGCTCTGGTTGGAACCCGAGCCGGCATTCATAAATGAGAACATGCCCGCAATGAGCAGGGTGGATTTGTGGTGGGTCACTGTATATGGTCCGGCAAAAAGGGCGCAGGCTTCACCGTTCTCCCCCTGGCAGTTGCTGAAGAAGAGCGAATCGGAAGCGCTGTAACCGTGCCCGAGAGTGCAGGCCTGGCCGATAAAGCACTTGGTGAGAGTGACACCGTCGGTAATCGAAGAGCCGCTCTGGACAATGAAATCGTCGGCAATCACGTTCATGCCTATGTTCACCGGAGCCTCCGGACAGGAAATTATGGTACCGTTGCGCAGACGCGAGGCGCCTTTGATTTTGGCAGAATCGCCTATTCTCACGTTCACGATGTGCATCGCATCCATAATCTCCACATTCTTTCCAATCACTCCGACCCCGGAAGTGACGGAGCCCACATAGTCGTCCACGAGCTTTCCGAGATTGCCGATAAGATGGGCATCGTGCCTGTAAAGAGCCATAATATATGCCTCGTGGGAGGAAAGATGGTCATGGATGGCAACCTCGCGGCCTCCGGTCTCGTTGAGCACGCTGACTTTGGTACCGTTGCCGAAGGAAGTCTCGCCGTAAGTGATGAGGTCGGTAACGTTCTCGATATAGGAGCCGTCGCCGATAACATAGTTGGCGATGTAGTTGCGGATGTGCTCAATCATGCAGTCGTCCCCCACCACAACATTGTGCAGGGTAGCATGATAAATGCCGCTGTGCTTGCAGATTCCGCCCGCGAGCGTGAAGATTTTGTTGAAGGAACCGAGCCTGACCTGGCCGGAGAAATTGACATTGCGAATGAATTTGGGGTCGAAACCCTCAGCCACGGTCACCTGGGACCAGTCGTCGCAACGGCACGATTGTGCCTCGAGAAGAGCAATCTGCTCTGCCGTAAGTGGAAGGAATGTTTTCATTTTTACGTATATTAGTTGAAAACTCTATTTGAGGCGCAAATATAGTAATATTTTGGAATTCCGGGAATAATTCATAAATTTGCAACGGGCGTTTTAGAACGCCCGTAATTATTATACTGCAAATGCCAAGAACCGCTTATTTTTCAAAGGAGGCCATAGTCTCGAAAGGCCTCGAGCTTGTCAGGGAACAGGGAGCCGATGCACTTAGCGCAAGGTCTCTGAGCAAGGCCCTCAACTGCTCCATCAGCCCGCTTTTCACAGTATTCGACAATATGGAGCAAATAAAGACTGCCGTGCGGAAGGCCGCCTCGGACATGTTTGCCGACTATATCGCCGATGTCAGCGACTACACTCCGGCCTTCAAGGAGTTCGGACTCCGCATGGTGCGATTTGCAAGCCACGAGTACAATCTGTTCCGTATGCTCTTCCTCGACGGCAAACCGATAGGCCAGGCCATCCCAGACAAGGCCAAAGAGTGCCTGGAAGGCATTGAATCGGCCTATGGAATAAACGAAGAGCAGGCCGATGTGCTCTTCCGCCAGATGTGGACCTTTGCCTGCGGCCTTGCAGTTATCAAAGGGGGACAGAACAGTGAAAGCTACAACGAAGATGAGATAAGCGAAATGCTTTCCTGCCAGTTCTCCAGCATGATGTACTTCCTCAAATCGGGCAGAGACATAATCAATGTCCAGCCACGCCTGCGCCGGGAAGGCGAAAACAACACTCTTGATATCTAATTCACAACAAATATGAAAAAATCGACATCATTTCTCAAAGTAGTGTTCGGACTGCTGCTCATTTTGGTCGGTGTCCTTTGGTTTTTGAACGTCCTCGGAATCTTCACTTTCGACTTTTCCCTCAAAGGCTGGTGGGCCTTTTTCGTGATAATCCCTTGTGCAGTAGGCTTCTTTACCGATACCGACAAGGTTGGCTCGCTTATGGGAGTATGCCTTGGCGTGCTGCTTTTCCTTGCAGGCCACGGCAATATAGAATGGAATGAGTTCTGGAAGCTCGGCCTTGCAACAATTTTAGTATTCCTCGGAATCAAACTCATTGTCAGCAAAAACTTCAATCCTGAAAACACCAGCATCGGCAGCATAAGCCGCGAAGGCAGAAACATCCGCCAGATTGAGGCCAGTTTCGGCCGCCAGGAACTCTGCTTCGACGGAATAGACTTCGAAGGTGCCGACATCAAATGCTCCTTCGGCAGCGTAACCATAGACCTTCGCAAGGCCAACATCCTGAGCGGAGCCAGCATAGACATCGACGCAGGCTTCGGCGGGGTACTCATCATCCTTCCGGACAGCGCTGTGGTCAAGACCTCGGTGAACGCAGGCTTCGGCGGGCTCAGCGACGAGCGCCGATTCAAACCGCAAGAAGGCGAGCCAGTGGTGTTCATCACGGGAAAAATAGGATTTGCAGGAGTGGAACTCAAAAACTGACAAAATTTGTCTATCTTTGTGTATTGACCAATAATGCACATAATGAGACACAAGATTACTCTCCTTTTCCTGGCGCTGCTCTGCATAGGCGCCAAAGCCCAAACAAAACCCGTAAGCGGCACATTCGTAAACTTTTTCTGGCAAGACGAGCGCAACAACTACATGAACCAGCGCAACGTGGACCAGACCGACCCTGATCGCTGGGCCTGTAAGACCCGTGAGCTCCACGAAATGGGAGTTGACTACCTTGTATTTATGGCAGTGGCAAACGAAGGGCAGGCCATCTACCCTTCGTCTTTTATGCCCCACGCCTACCCTGAAAGCCGCAAGAGCCCTATCGATGCCATTATGGACACAGCCGATGAGCTCGGAATGCACATCATAGTGAGCACCGGCTGGGCCCGCAACCAGCTCGACGATCTGGCCGATCCTTTCGTGATCGAGACCCAGCGCAAAATTATGGAGGAACTGGCCGCCCTCTACGGCACAAGACCTTCCTTCTACGGCTGGTACCTTCCTGTGGAAGGCTGCTTTATCCCTTACCTGAGCGACCACGCAGTGCAGGGTGTGAACAAGATTGCCGCCCGCGCCCGCGAACTCACCCCGGGAGCCAAAGTGCTCATCTCCCCTTACGGCCTCTACGCAGCAGAATTTGACAATCCAAAGTTCGCCCAGAGCATCTACGACCTCGATGTTGACATAATCGCCTATCAGGACGAAATCGGCTGCGTCCGCGAGACCTTCCCTATGAACAATATGAAGGAGCATTTCCGCCTTCTGGGCGAAATCCACAAGAAATGCGGCATTGAGTTCTGGGCCAATGTAGAGTCCTTTACCTGGGACCGCGACCCGAACAACTGGTATTCCACCCTCATTCCGGCTGCTTTCGGCCGATACCTTTCGCAGATCGTGGGCGTGAGCCAGGCAGGGGTTGACCGCATTATAAGTTTCGCAATTGCAGGAATTTACGACACTCCGGGATCGGCTTACCCTTGCGGCCAGAAGCTTCTCTCCACCAAGGTGCAGCAGGACTATATGGCCTGGCTCGCAGGAGATGAACGCTGGAAACTGCTCGAGGACATCTTCGCCGGCAAGTCTTTCGAAAGCCATAGCGTAAAATGCGGCCCGCAGGCCCTCGGCAACGGCATCTTCGGCAGCGAAGACCCTGCAGACAAGGCCTGGGAGCGCTTCGAGGGAGGCAGAATGGAATGCGTGATCGACCTCGGAGGCAAGCAGAAAATCAGCCGCGTGGCAGCTCATTTCTGCGACTATTTCGGCGGCGGCATAGTAATTCCGCAGAATCTGGAGGTTCTGGTATCGGACAACGGCAAGAACTGGGAGCAGGCAGCATCTGTTTGCTACGAAAACTGGCCGAACAGATACCTCGACTGCTGGACCGATGTCATCCTTGCTCCAGGGCTGGACTGCAAAGCCCGCTACGTGAAAGTAATAGGCCGCTGCGCCAATCCTCAGCACCACATTCTCTGCTCCGAAATAGTAGTGGAATAAAAAAGCGTGCACTCAAAGATAAAAAGGCTCGCCTGAATGGCGAGCCTTAATCTTGATAATCAGTTTGTAGTCTCTACAGGAATCGAACCTGTATTTAAGGTTTAGGAAACCTTCGTTCTATCCGTTGAACTAAGAGACCATAATGGAAGAGTGCTTATTCTGCGCTCTTCTCGATAATCTGACGACCTCTGTAGTAGCCACACTCAGGGCAAACACGGTGATAAATCACTGTGGCGCCACAATTTGGGCAAGTTGCGAGAGTAGGTACAGGAGCGAAGTCGTGTGTACGTCTCTTTGCAGTTCTCTGCTTTGAGAATTTGTGTTTTGGATGTGCCATTTTTTATACTTTTTAAATTATTATTTACAAATAAACTTTGTAGTTTCCTCATTGCACTCCCCTTCCGGGTGGACTCTCTGCAAAGGCAGCGAGCAGCAAATGTAGTCGTAAACATCCTGACTGATATCCAGTTCGGCCGATTCGGGCATATATTTTTCCTCGAACTCCGTGTTCACGGCCAAAGGCAATTCCTCAAGGCAGCGGTCGCAGCTAACACTCACAAAACCGCTTATGCTGCACTGTACACTCGCCGAGGAGCCGTGAGAAAACACGCTAAAACCGACCTCGAGCGAAGCATTGAGGATTTCCCTGTTCTCGAAACTGTCAAAGAACTCCTTGCCAATCAAAACCTTGAAGTGATTTACTCCAGGTTTGAGTGAATTGAGATTTACTACAAAGGGTTGCAAAGTTAACAAAATATTTTCAATTATCAATCAGCATTGTCGCTATTTCTCTTTCTCGCAAGCGGATCGAGCAGAATTTTGCGGATTCTCATATAGTGAGGGGTCACTTCCACGAGCTCATCTTCCTGAATGTACTCGAGAGCCTCTTCCAGGGAGAACTTGATTGCAGGAGGGAGAATTATCTTTTCGTCCGATCCGGCAGCACGCACATTGGTGAGCTTCTTGGTCTTGCAGATATTGATATTGAGGTCGCGCTCCCTGGTGTGCTCGCCAACCACCTGACCTGCATAGATTTCCTCACCCGGCTCCACGAAGAAGCGTCCGCGGTCGAGCAGCTTGTTCATTGAATAGGCGCTGCTCAAACCGGTCTCAAGAGAAACGAGGGAACCGTTGTTGCGGCGCTCGATTTCCCCCTTGAAAGGCTGGTACTCCTTAAATCGGTGTGCAACCACAGCCTCGCCCTGCGAAGCGGTGAGCAGGTTGCTGCGAAGTCCCATAAGGCCGCGGGTAGGAATCTCGAACTCCAGAAGAGTACGGTCCCCGCGCGGTTCCATGTGCACCAGTGCGCCCTTGCGGCGGGTTGCAATCTCTATTGCGGCGCCCACAAACTGCTCCGGCACTTCGATGGAAAGTTCCTCTATAGGCTCGCATCTCTGCCCTCCTATGGTCTTGTCCAAAACCTTCGGCTGGCCCACCTGAAGTTCAAAGCCCTCGCGGCGCATAGTCTCTATGAGCACTGAAAGATGGAGCACGCCACGGCCGTAAACCACAAAGGAATCGGCCGAAAGACCCGGCTTCACCCTGAGCGCAAGGTTCTTCTCGAGCTCCTTCTCCAGACGTTCCTTGATATGGCGGGAAGTCACGAACTTGCCGTCGCGCCCGAAGAAAGGTGAATTGTTGATGGTGAAGAGCATACTCATGGTAGGCTCGTCCACTGCTATAGGAGGGAGGGCTTCCGGATTCTCGAAATCCGCAATGGTGTCGCCGATTTCGAAGCCTTCCATGCCCACTACGGCGCAGATATCGCCACAGCGGACCTCTTCGCTCTGAGCCTTGCCCAGGCCCTCGAAGACCATCAACTGTTTGATTTTCTGTTTCTGTACAACATCATAGCGCTTGCAGAGGCTGATCTGCTGCCCTGTCCTGAGACTTCCGCGGGTGACTTTTCCCACTGCAATACGGCCCACATAAGGGCTGTATTCGAGAGAGGAGATAAGCATCTGCGGAGTACCTTCAACCACCTGTGGTGCAGGTATTTCCTCGAGGATGACATCGAGCAGCGGAGTGATGTCGCTTCCGGGAGTCTTCCAGTCGAGGGACATCCAGCCCTGTTTGGCCGAGCCGTAAACTGTCTTGAAATCAAGCTGTTCCTCGGTGGCATCGAGGTTGAACATGAGGTCGAAGACTTCTTCCTGAACCTCTGCCGGACGGCAGTTCTGCTTGTCCACCTTGTTTATTACCACAATCGGTTTCTTGCCGAGCTGAAGTGCTTTCTGAAGCACGAAACGGGTCTGGGGCATACAGCCTTCGAAAGCATCGACCAAAAGGAGCACACCATCGGCCATATTGAGCACTCTCTCCACCTCTCCTCCGAAGTCGCTATGGCCCGGAGTATCTATAATGTTTATTTTTACTCCCTTATAGATTACGGAAACGTTTTTTGCAAGGATGGTTATTCCTCTTTCACGCTCGAGGTCGTTGTTGTCGAGGATGAGTTGTCCAAGGTTTTCGGGCTGACGCACCAGATTGGCCTGATATATCATCCTGTCCACAAGAGTGGTTTTGCCGTGGTCAACGTGCGCGATAATGGCGATGTTGCGAATTTCAGTCATACACTTACTATTGATAAAAAGAAGGCTCGGAATACTCCGAACCGTCTTTGTGCGCGAGATGAGACTCGAACTCACATGTCGCATTTGACACTAGCTCCTGAAACTAGCGCGTCTACCATTCCGCCACCCGCGCATAAGGGACTGCAAATATAACAATATTTTTTAAAAAATATACGTTATCGCTATCAAAAACTCGTCGGGAAGCAAAAAATAGTTATTGCCCTTCTCCCTTATGCGGGAACAGGTTTCGCATCCATAAACCTTGAACATTTCATAACCGGTCCAAAGGCCCAGCCCCACATCGATGTTGAAGTGCTCTCCTATCATATAGGAATAGCCTCCCGAGAGGCTGAGCCCCACCCTGTCGCCCTCGCGAAGCAGGGAGTCCCTGAAACTGAACTCCTGATAGCGGGCCTTGCCTCCCATCCACAGACCGGAATAGACATACCAGGGCCAATAACGCGCACCCACGGCCACACTTCTCTGCCGGGACTTTTCCGAATAGGGGTTGTAACGGGCGTCCATTGCAAGAGAAAAATGACGTGAAAGAGAAAGTGACGCGTCTATATTGAGTGTCTGGGTGCTGCCTATCTCCACAAGATTGGTCGAAAGGGCCACTTTGTTGTTGTCTTTGGCAGAAAGCAGGGCCGAAAGCCCGAGCGCGAGGGCAAGAGTGAGGAAATTTTTCATAGCTACAAATATTTGTTGAATGCTTCGTTGATTGTACTTTTGAATTCTGGATAATAGGATATGAGTCTTGCCTTGAGGCTCTCCCTGTCGTGTATGTCGGAGGTGAGAACCGGGAAAATCTTGAAATAGTTCATGCCGCGGCTGTCAAGATAGAGGAAAATCTCCGGATGGAACCAGTACTGGCTGCCGAAAGTGCTGTCCCAGGACCTGTATCGCTGCCTGTAAAGCACATTCTCCAGATAATAGGCCCACATCTCCGACACCTCGCAGTAACCGGCGTTCTCCTCCGCCCCGGAGCCGTAGGTTATGCCTCCGGAAGAGAGATAGCCCCTCAGCATATTGAAGGCAAAAGTGTCCCAGAACTTGCTTCCAACCTGCATATAGTGGATGGAATGGGCCAGTTCGTGCTGCACCACGTGGTATATGCTCCTGTAGCTCGGCTTGTTCTTGTAGCCTATTATGATGTCGGGCATAAAGATCTGCACCACAGGGGTATAAAGACCGAAAATCTCCTGCACGGCATCTATGTCCAGAATGGCACCCTGATGGGTCATAGGGGTCACGCTGCCTTCGAGGAAAGAGAAAAGCCATATTCTGAGCCCGGCCGGAGGGGTCTTGATTTTTACACCGTTGCTGGAGCAGGCGTTGTAGAAATCGTAGGTGGCGTTGTTCACCACACTGCGCACAAAGAGTTTTCTGTCCGATTCGCTGCTTATGCACACACTGCAGCCCGAAGACTCGTGCTTTCCGAGAGTCGATATCGAGGCCTTCACGAAGATGGCGTTGATGCCTATGTTGAAGCCTTTCTGATTGCTGAACACAAGCCTGTATCGTGGTGCCGAGGAGAAACTCTTCTTCATCTCGTAGTAGCCTTCCTCGTCGGTATAGGCCCTTGCGAACTTGACAAAGACATTGCAGGACACAGTTACGCCTGCCACTCCCACGGCTTCGCTGTCATAGTCCGGATCGAGGATGGTAATCCTTCCCATGGGAGTTCTGCTGCTGCCTCCCTTGGTGGAGTCGTCGAGCATATCGGCATTCCCGCTCAGGCGGAAGGCCTCCCTCTCCACAGCCTCCCAATCCACCCAGTCGGGACCGGACTTGGTGCCGTTTTCCGATTCGACCAGATAGCATTCATGGAGTAATTCGCAGCGCACTCCATCGGGAGCCTGATAGTCCGTCGGGACCACGGCATACTGCCAGGTTATGCTTCCTTCCGGCAGCGCAGGATCTTCATAGTAATCCCCTTCCTGGACGATTCTGTAATCGAGGGGATGGTCGAGGAAATGGACTCCCTGGGCCCTGATGGCCTCGAGGTCGGCATCGTCGCGCGGGAGAAGGCGCACATACCAGTCTGTGGCAGTGAGCGGCACGCTGCCTGCCTTGGTAGGATAAAGGGAAGCAAGAGCCTTGGTTACGTTGCTCACGGAATAAGGGTCATCGAGCTGTTCCCCAAGAACAATCATTTCGTGCGGGACTTCATTCCCGGAAGGCTGAAGGGAAGAATGTCCCCAGCCGGATTTGCTGCAGGCCTGGCTCACAAGCAGGCAGGGCAGGATGATTGACAATACATACTTTTTCATAGCCAAAAGCTTTTTGCAAAGGTAAACGAAATTAGCCGTGTAAATGCGATTTTACACGGCTAATTGTCAATCTCCTGATTCACAGCGCTCTGCGAAAAGGGAATTTTAGAAAAACGATGTGATTTTTTTAGAAAAACTTGATTTCCTTTCCTTCGATAGCACTCATGAGAGAGTTTCCGAGACGGCTCACACCAAAACGGAAGAGATTTTTGTTCATCCATTCCGGGCCCAGGATGTCCAGTCCAATCTGATAGTACTCCAAAGCCTCATCGGCATTGGACACTCCTCCGGCAGCCTTGAAGCCAACCTTGCGGCCGGTCTTGGCATAGAACTCCTTGATGGCTGTGCACATCACGCGTGCAGCCTGTGGAGTGGCGTTCACGCTCACCTTTCCGGTAGAAGTCTTGATAAAGTCGGCACCGGCCTCCATTGCCAGCATCGATGCGCGATGGATGAGTTCGTCGCTCTGCAGGACTCCGGTCTCGAGAATGACCTTGAGCACAACACCCTTTGCAGCGCAGACCTTTTTGATTTCCACGATTTCTTCCTTGGCGCGCTCGTCTTCCCCTGCGAGGAAAGCATTGAGAGCCAGCACTATGTCAATTTCATCGGCTCCGTTCTCTATGGCCAGTTCAACTTCGCGCACTTTCACTTCCAAAAAGCTCTGGGAGCTTGGGAAACATCCGGCCACAGTGGTGACGTGAAGCTCCGGGCTCACCCTGTACTTGGCTACTGTAGAAGCGAAATTCGGGTAAACGCATATCGAAGCCGGAAGCGGATAGTCGGGATATTCCTCGCGAAGGCGGGTGACTTTTTCCACCAGCTGCCTTACGCTCTGAACTGTATCTTCTCCACGAAGCGTAGTGAGGTCCATAAAGGAGAAGCACTCTTTGAGAATCTCTGTCTTGTTCATTACTTATCGGTTTTAATGCTTTTGTTCTTATTGAATGGTCTTAATTCCTTTATCAGGCTGTCCGATACCTGCCCGTGCCTTATAAGCGGTCTGCGCTGCCGAACGGGGCTGTCAGAAGACAGGCTGCCGGCCTTGAGACTGTCCGATGCCTGCACAAGACTGTCGGCAGAAGCGCTCTTCTGCACAAGGCTGTCGGCCAGCGCAAGAGAATCCAAGGCTGCAAGAGCAGTGCTGTCGGCCAGTGCAAGAGAATCCCTGAGGGCGAGGCTGTCCACAGGAGCGAGAGCAGTGCTGTCGGCAATGTGCAGCAAGGCCGTATCGGCCAGATGCCAGAGCATAAAGGTGTCGCTGTCGAAAATCTTGCCGAAATGCAGCGGCCTCTTTTTGTACGGCGGCAGTTTCTCGCGCTTGTTGTAGGCATCTTCCACTTTCTGTAGCCTTCGGGACTGTGCCTGAAGCTTCTGCCCTGCCATCTTGAGGATTTTGGAGTAGTCGTCGGGCTTGCGGACATAGTGGCGCACGGTGGCGTCGTAGTCGAGGGTGGTGTAACCGTACTCACGCAGGATGGGCTCGTAGAAGCAGGTGGTATCGGCCGTACGGCGAAGCCTGCTCTGCGAGTTTATCCACTGGTCTGCAAGGAACATATCGGCATAGATATCCACCAGCTTGTCTTCCGGGATAATCCTGCCCTTTTTCGAGCAGCATGGCAGAAGCACAAGCAGCAGAAGCGCCAGATATGGGAGGGCTTTCTTCATTATCTGAGCTGAGCCTGGAATTTGTTCTGATATTCGGCCAGAATCTTGTCCATCACCTTCTGTACGTCCTGGTCGGTGAGGGTCTTGTCAGGGTCCTGAAGGGTGAAACTCAAAGCGTACTGCTTCTTTCCGGCAGGAATCTTGTCGCCGCGGTAAACGTCGAAGAGGCCCACGTTCCTGAGCAGTTTTTTCGCCTGCTTGTAGGCCGATTCCCTGAGCTGGGCAAAAGTCACCTGCTCGTCCAGCAGGAGGGCCAGGTCGCGCCTTACCTCCGGGAACTTAGGCAGTTCCTTGAAGGCCACCTTGTTGCGTTTGATCAGTTCGAAGAATACAGGCCAGCTGATTTCGGCAACCACCACAGTCTGCTTGATGCCGAACTTGCGGGCAAGGGCCGGATTGATGCTTCCTATGGTAGCCAGTTTCTTTCCGCTGCCCGGAAGCAGGTAGCTCATTCCCTCGGAGAAGATGTCCGCAGGGGCGGCATCGGTCCAGAGAGTGTAGCTGTCGCAGCCGAAGCGCTTGAAGAGCAGCTCCAGATAGCCCTTGAGCTGATAGTAGTCGCTGCCTGCAGGGGTGCCCCTCCAAGTTTTGGCCGGAGCTCCGCTTATGGCAAGGCAGAAGTTCTGATGCTCTTCGTAGCCTTCGAGAGTCTCGCCGCTCTTTTCCGGAAGCCTCTGATATACAGAGCCGTATTCGAATATCTTGATGTGCTGGGCCTGGCGGTTGAGATTGTATGCCACCACCTCCAAAGCATTGAGGATGAGGGTCTGGCGCATAACGTTCAGGTCCTGGCTCAGAGGGTTCACAAGGCGCACACAGTGGCTTGCAGGGAAGCTCTCGAGCTTGTCGTAGTATTCTCCCTTGGTGAGGGAATTGTTCATAGTCTCCACAAAGCCGTTGGCTGCCAGGAAGTTGGAGATAATGCTGCGAACCGATTCCGGCTCCGGCGAAGGAGTGGCGTTCACAGACATTTTCATATGCTTAGGCAGGGCAATGTTGTCGTAGCCGTAGATTCTGAGTATCTCCTCCACCACGTCGCACTCGCGGTAAACATCCACCATATAGCTTGGGGCCAGCACTTCCCTTCCGGCACCCTCGCGGCTGAGGAATTCGTATCCAAGATTTTCGAGGATGCGGTCCATGACATCGTGCCCGAGTTTCTGGCCCACAAAGGCCTCTATCCTGTCGTAATCCAGGCAGATGCGCTTCCTTTCTATAGGCTGAGGGTAGTTCTCGAGCATCGGGCCCACAATGTGGCCGCCTGCGCATTCGAGCACAAGAAGGGCAGCGCGCTTGAGGGCATAAGGGCCCACCTGAGGGTCTGCGCCGCGCTCGTAGCGGAAGCTGGCATCGGTCTGCAACTGCAGCGACTTGCTGGTCTTGCGGATGCTGCTCGGATCGAAGTAGGCGCTTTCGATGAAGAGCTTCACTGTGCTGTCGCTCACTCCGCTCTCTTCGCCGCCGAACACGCCGGCAATGCACATAGGGCCGTCGGCCGATGCTATAACCATATCGTTTTCAGAGAGTTTGCGCTCCTGTCCGTCGAGAGTGCGTATGCCCTCGCCCTGGGCGGCACGACGCACAATCACCTTGCCGCCGGCAACCTTGTCGGCATCGAAGGTGTGCAGAGGCTGGCCGAGTTCGAAGAGTATGTAATTGGAGATATCGACGATGTTGTTGATAGGTCTGCTGCCTATGGCTGTGAGCCTGTCCTGCAACCACTTGGGCGACGGACCCACCTTGATTCCCTCAATGGTGAGGCCGCAGTAGCGCGGAGCTCCGTCGGGAGCGGCGATCTCGAGTTCCAGAGCTTTTCCCTCTGCGCGGGGAGCCTGCTCGAAAGCGCTGTCCACCAATGGCTTGCAAAGCTCGCAAGGGATGTCGTGGAGCTTCAGGTATGCGTAGATGTCGCGGGCAACTCCCCAGTGGGAGGCCGCATCCACACGGTTGGCTGTGATTTCGTACTCGATCACGGCCTGGGTCTCAATCTTCAGGTATTCCTTGGCGCTCTGGCCCACGGGGGCATCGGCCGGAAGAACCTTTATTCCGTCGTGGCTCTGGCCGATTCCCAGCTCGTCCTCGGCGCAGATCATTCCGAAGCTCTCGACGCCGCGGATTTTGGACTTCTTAATCTTGAAGTCTCCCGGAAGGACTGCCCCCACCTGGGCGAAGAGCACCTTCTGTCCTGCGGCTACGTTCGGAGCGCCGCAGACAACCTGCACGGGAGCAGGGCCGCCGTCGTTGACCGTTGTTATGTGGAGATGGTCGCTGTCGGGATGGGCAATGCAGGTAAGTACCTCTGCAACAACCACATTCTTAAGACCACCTTCTATTGTTTCAGTTTCTTCCACACCATCCACCTCTATTCCTATCGAGGTCATTATCTGTGCGATTTGCGCCGGGCCAAGGTCGCATTTGATGTAATCCTTGAGCCAATTGTAACTCAGCTTCATATTATTTTCCGTTCAAATTTTCTTCTTCAAAAAGGGAATGCACAAAGTCTTCAGTATTGAAATCTTTGATATCGTCTATCCCCTCGCCCACTCCCAGAAAGCGGATAGGGATGCCGAACTGGTCAACCAGGCCCACGGCTACTCCGCCCCTCGCGCTGCCGTCCATCTTGGTGAGGGCGAGCGAGCTGATGTCGGTGGCGCGGGCAAATTCCTTTGCCTGCTGGAAGGCGTTCTGGCCGGTGCTGGCATCGAGCACCAAAAGCACTTCCGAAGGGGCCTGAGGCAGCACCTTTCGCACCGAATTGCGGATTTTCGAGAGCTCGTTCATAAGGTCGATTCTGTTGTGCAGGCGGCCTGCAGTGTCTATCAGAACCACATCGGACTGCCTTGCAATGGCCGATTTCACAGTGTCATAGGCCACAGCGGCAGGATCGGAACCCATCTGCTGGCGCACGATGTCCACTCCGGCGCGCCCGGCCCAGATCTCGAGCTGGTCCACAGCTGCGGCGCGGAAGGTATCGGCCGCTCCAAGAAGCACCTTGAGGCCCTGTTTGCGGAACTTGAGCGCCAACTTGCCTATTGTGGTGGTTTTGCCCACTCCGTTAACTCCCACAACCAGAATAACATAAGGCTTGCAGGAGGAAAAATCGGGCGCAGGACGTGCACAAGGCTCCATAAGGGCCGCTATCTCGCTTCGGAGCATATCAAAAAGCTCCTCGCGGGACATGAATTTGTCCTTTGCCACCCTCTCCTCGAGGGCGTCTATTATCTTGAGAGTGGTGTCAACTCCCATGTCCGATTCGATCAGAGCCTCTTCAATGGCATCGAGGGTGTTGTCGTCCACTCTGGACTTGCCCACGATGGCTCTGCTCAACCTTTGAAAGAAACTGATTGCCATAGCCCACAAATATACGCAATTTTAGCAAAGTGCGCAAATGGGGATTGGTATAGACAATTTCTTTTAATATCTTTGTGCTATGAGTAGAAAAACCACATTATTCCATGCGTGTCTGTGCGCGTGTCTGTGCGCCGGATTGCTTGCAGCCAGTTCCTGCAGCCAAGGCCCCCAAAATTCGGGAAAAGCCATTTATCTTGATGAAAGCAAGCCTCTTGAAGAAAGAATCGAAGATGCTCTTTCGCGTATGACTTTGGAGGAGAAAGTAAAAATTCTCCACGCCCAGAGCAAGTTCTCCTCGGCAGGAGTGCCCCGCCTGGGGATTCCTGAACTCTGGTGCACCGACGGGCCTCACGGCATCCGTCCCGAAGTGCTTTGGGACGAATGGGAACAGGCCGGATGGACCAACGACTCCTGCGTGGCTTTCCCTGCCCTCACCTGCCTTGCCGCCACCTGGAGCGAGGAGGTATCGGCCCTCTACGGCAAGTCGATCGGAGAGGAAGCCCGTTACCGCGAGAAGGATGTGCTGCTCGGCCCGGGCGTAAACATCTACCGCACTCCGCTCAACGGCAGGAATTTCGAATACATGGGTGAGGACCCTTATCTTGCTTCGAAAATGGTTGTGCCTTATATTCAGGAAGTTCAGAAGAACGGGGTGGCAGCCTGCGTAAAGCACTACGCCCTCAACAACCAGGAAGCCCTGCGCCACGAATACGATGCCGTGGTGGACGACAGGACTCTCAATGAAATATATCTTCCGGCATTCAAGGCTGCAGTTCAGGAAGGCGGGGCCTGGTCCATCATGGGCTCGTACAATCTCTACAAGGGGCAGCACGTATGCCATAACCAGTGGCTGCTGAACGACATCCTCAAAGGAGAATGGGGCTTCGACGGAGCCGTAATCTCCGACTGGGGCGGCTGCCACGACAGCGACGAGGCCATTGTGGGAGGTCTGGACCTGGAGTTCGGGACCTGGACCGACGGCCTCACCATGGGAGCCACCAGCGGCTACGATTCCTATCATCTGGCCGATGCCTACCTTGAAAGGCTGCGCGACGGCAGGGCCTCGGAAGAGGTGCTCAACGACAAGGTCCGCAGGGTGCTCAGGCTCATATTCCGCACTGCAATGTGCCAGGACAAGCCTTTCGGTTCGCTCTGCTCTCCGGAGCACTATGCCGCTGCCCGCAGAATAGGCAACGAAGGAATTGTCCTTCTGAAAAACGACTGCTCGGTGCTTCCTGTGAAGGCATCGGCAAAGAAAATTCTCGTGGTTGGCGAAAATGCCATTAAGATGATGACCGTTGGCGGAGGCTCCTCTTCGCTGAAGGTGCAGAGGGAAGTTTCCCCGCTCGAGGGAATAAAGGCCGCTGCCGGAGAAGGTGTGGAAGTGGTTTATGAAAGAGGCTATGTTGGAGATGTCTCCGGCGACTACAACGGAGTGGTCACCGGGCAGGACCTTTCGGAGAAACGCAGTGCCGGCAAGCTTATTGCCGATGCCTGCGCCCAGGCAGCCGATGCCGATATCGTGATTTTTGTGGGCGGGCTCAACAAGGCCAGCCATCAGGACTGCGAGGATTCCGACAGGTTCGGACTGGAACTCCCTTATGCTCAGGATGCTGTAATTGAAGCTTTAGCCGAGGTGAATCCGAATCTGGCCGTTGTGATAGTATCGGGCAATGCTGTGGCCATGCCGTGGGTGAACAAGGTGAACGCCATTGTCGAAGCCTGGTATGGCGGCTCCGAAAGCGGCAACGCACTGGCCGATGTGCTCTTCGGCAAGGTGAACCCTTCCGGGAAACTGCCTTTCACCTTCCCTGCCCGTCTTGAGGACAATGGCGCGCATGCTCTTAAGGCCTACGACCCTCATTCGAGAACCGCCAACTACTCGGAAGGCATTTTCGTGGGCTACCGCTGGGCACAGAAACAGGGAATCAAGCCTCTCTTCGCCTTTGGCCATGGTCTCAGCTACACCGAGTTCAGCTATTCCGATGCATGTGCCAAGCGCAAATCCATGAGCGAGAACGGCAAGCTTACTGTGAAGACAACTGTTACCAACACGGGCTCAGTTGCCGGAAAAGAAGTGGTGCAGCTTTACATCAGCGACCGGGAATGCTCTTTGGAGCGCCCTGTAATGGAGCTCAAGGGCTTCAAGAAGATTTATCTGGAGCCTGGCCAGAGCAAGGAAGTGAGCTTTGTGATTGAGCCGGACATGCTCAAATTCTACGACCCGCAGCTCTCCGGCTGGAAGCTCGAGAAAGGCCTCTTCACCGCCCACATCGGCTCCTCATCCGAAGACATCCGCTGCAGCGTAAACTTCGAAGTGAAGTAACTCGTCAAGCCGCATAAAAGAGGAAGCAGGGCCGGACGCCCTGCTTCCTCTTTTATTTCCTCGGGATGCCCTCGTAGAGGATGCGGCCGCCGTTCCTGCCACCTTCCGGGCCGAGCTCGATTTCCCAATCGGCCCGTCTGATGATGTCGGTGTTGTGCTCGATGATGACCACGGTGTTGCCGGCATCGACCAGGCGGCTGACAATGCGGAAGAAATTGTCGATATCGGCCATATGCAGGCCGGTGGTCGGCTCGTCCATTACGTAAATTCCGCCCTTCTTTTTGAGCACGGTGGCTATTTTGAGACGCTGGCTCTCGCCGCCCGAAAGGGAGCTCAGCGACTGTCCCAGAGTGAGATAGCCAAGGCCCACCTCCTGCAAAATGCCGATATGGCGGCTTATCACAGCATTGTCGGCGAAGAAGTCCACCGCCTGGTCCACGGTGAGGTCCAGCACCTGTGCAATGGTCTTGCCCTTGTAGCGATGGCTAAGGGCCAGAGGCCTGTATCGCTTGCCCCCGCACTCATCGCATCGGGTCTTCACAGCATCGAGGAAGCTCATCTCATAGCTAAGGAAACCCCTGCCCTCGCACTTGGGACAGGCCCCGTCGGCATTGAAGGAGAAGAGGGACTGGTCGCAGCCGCAGGCATCGGCAAAGAGCTTGCGGATGTGGTTGAAAGCACCCATATACGAGACGATGTTGCCTCTTGAAGTGCGGCCCACCGGCTCCTGGTCGATTACGCAGGCATCGGGATGGGCAGGCACAAAACAGCCGTGGATGAGACTGCTTTTTCCGCAGCCCGATACGCCCGTGATGCAGGTCAGCACGCCTTTGGGGATGCGCACGGTGAGGCCGTCCGATTCGGGCACCCCTTGCGCCGGACCGTTATACACCACCTCGCCGCCGCGGCTGCCGGCCATCGGACCCATATCCACCACCCACTCGGCCTTGGTGATGATTTCGGGATCGTGCTCCACCACAAAGACGCTGTTTCCACGATCGCGGAGCTCGTAGAATAGCTCGATGAGCCTGGCTGTGTCGCGCGGATGCAGACCCACGCTCGGCTCGTCCAGGACGTAGAGCAGGTCCGTGAGGTCGCAATCCAGCTGACGGGCCATCTTCACGCGCTGGTTCTCGCCGCCCGAAAGCGTGGACACAGGCCGCTCGAGGCTCAGATAAGGCACGCCGATGCGCACCAGCTGCTCCAGCACATAGACGATTTTCCGGATGAGCGGACGGGAGATGCCGGCCGGATCGTCCACCTTACGCATAAAATCCAACAGCTCCACAGCCTCCATCCTGAAGGCCTCGTCGATGCCGATTCCGTTGATTTTCACGCTTCTGGCCCTTTCATTGATTCGGCTGCCGCCGCAGTGCGGACAGGTCTGGAAACGGTAGAAGCGGTCGCGGGCGCTCTGCTCCTCGGCGTCCTTCTCGTCGTCGCCTCTTTCCATCGCAGCCCTCTCCAGTTTTGTGACGATTCCTTCGTGGAAGCGCTTGTATGTGAGGCCGGTCTGCTCCTTGCCCAGTTCGATGGGCTCGCTGAAAAGCAGCTTGTGCAGCTCTTCGGGGCTCCAGTCCTTGAGGGGCTTATCGTTATCGAAAAGGCCGAACTGCATCAATTCCTTGAGCATATAGGAGTTATGCTTGTAGATAGGGTGCCTGATAGCCCCTTCGCGCAGGGATTTCTCCTTGTCGAGGAAGAGTTCAAGGTCGATTTTCACCACTTTCCCCAGCCCCTGGCAGTGCGGGCACATCCCGTCGGGGTGGTTAAAGGAAAAAGCGAATGAGGGCAGGTTCAGGAAGGGTTGGCCGATTCGGGAGTAGAGCAGGCGGATGTAGGTAGCGAGCTCTGTGGCAGTTCCCACCGTGCTGCGCAGATTGCTGCCCATCTTTTTCTGGTCGATGACTATAGGTGTTGAGAGATTCTTGATTTCGTCCACATCCGGGCGGGAGAGTTTGGGCAGCCTTGCCCTGGCGAAGGAGCTGAAGGTCTCGACCAGCTGCCGCTGAGCCTCGGTGTAGATGGTATCGAAAAGCAGGGAGGACTTGCCGCTGCCGCTGGCCCCGCTGAACACAACCACGCTGTGTTTGGGAATTTCCAAACTGATATTCTTGAGATTGTTGGTGTGGGCATTCCGGATAACAATCCGGTCCTTGGAAGTGTTGTTCATAAATGCATCGATTTTCTGCAAATATACAATATGTCCTTAGGTACGAGTCAAGAGGGACAATAAATTTTTTTATTCAGCACACAAAAAAAACACCGGCGTTATTGGAAGAACACCGGAGACCTGGATTTGTCACGCAAAAATTATCAGCCGAGGATTTTTTTGATGTGGTTTGCCTCTTCGATGAGGCTGCGGATTTTGTCCTCGTCATAATCGGCGATGGCCTGCCTGAACTCCCCCATTTTGTCGATATAGGTGTCGATCACCTGCAGCACATTGTCGCGGTTCTGCGAAAGAATGGGCACCCACATGTCGGCATTGCTCTTTGCAAGACGCACGGTGGAGGAAAAGCCGCCCGATGCCAGGTCGAAGATGTGCTTTTCGTCCTTCTCCTTGTCCAGCACGGTGAGCGCCAGGGCAAAAGACGTGAGATGTGAGATATGCGACACATAAGCCGTATGGACATCGTGCTGCTCGGAGTTCATGTATATCGGCCTCATGTTCAGGACATTGTACAGCTGCTCTATAGTCTTTACAGCGGCCGGGTCCGATTCCTCCGAATTGGCGAAGATGCAGGCCCTGCCGTCGAACAGATTCGGCATTGCAGCCCATGGACCGGAGTACTCCGTGCCGGCCATAGGGTGAGTCGCCACATAGCGCCTACGGAGCGGATGATAGTGCACGCTCCGGACGATATGTGCCTTTGTGGAGCAGGTGTCGATTACGATTTTGTCCTTTGCCCCGCTCCCGGCGAAACGGTCCAGAATCTGGGGCAGCAGTTTCACGGCCGCGCCCACCGGCACTGCAACCACCACAATATCAGCAGCATCCACTGCCTCTTCGAAAGACACAATCTCATCGACCAGGCCTATTTTGAGAGCGGCCGATGCGTTCACGGGCTCCTTCTCGACTCCGAGAATTTTCTGTGCAAAGCCCCTTCTTTTGAGATCAATGGCCATCGAGCCTCCAATGAGGCCGAGACCGATTATCGAAACTGTCATAGTATTCCGCTGATTTTCTGTTTTGCTTTTTCAAGTGTGGCAGTATCGGCACAAAGGGAAATGCGCACATAGTCCCTGCCGTTTTTCCCGAAGATGAAGCCCGGAGTAATGAAAACCCCGGCCCGGTAGAGCACAGCATCGGCAAGTCTCTGCCCAAGACTCAGGGAAGAATCGTCCCCAAGAAGAGGATGGTCTGCGGGCACGCGGCCCCAAAGGAAGAGACCGGCCGATTCGGGGCGGAAGCTCACGCCCAGAAGCCCGAAGATTTCTCCGGCCACCTTCTGACGGCGCCGGTACTCGTCATTGAGAGCACTGAACCACTCCGGACCCTGTTCCAAAGCCTTGACGGCGGCCATCTGCAAGGGACGGAACATCCCCGAATCCATCTGGCTCTTTACTTTGAGCACCTCCTGAATCATGTCCTTGTCGCCGGCAAGCATTCCGATTCTCCAGCCGGACATATTGTGAGCCTTGCTCAGGGAGTTCAGCTCCATGCAGCAGTCTTTTGCGCCCGGCACGGCCAGAATGGAAAGAGGCTGGTCGTTAAGAATAAAGCTATATGGATTATCATTGACTATCAGGATTTTATGTCTGCGGGCAAAATCCACCAGCCTGGAGTAGAGCTCCATATCGGCGCTGCCTCCTGTGGGCATGTTCGGGTAATTGGTCCACATTATTTTGACTCCCTCAAGGTCCATCTGCTCCAGCTTTTCAAAATCCGGCTGCCAGCCCAGCTGCTCTTCCAGATCGTAGTTGACAATCTGTGCCCCGGCCAGTTTGCAGGCCGATGTGTATGTCGGGTAGCCCGGGTCGGGAACCAGAACCTTGTCGCCTTCGTTGAGAAAAGCAAGGCAGATGAGCAGAATACCCTCCTTGGAACCCACCAGAGGCTGGATTTCGCAAGACGGGTCGAGGCTCACGTTGTAGTACCTTTCGTACCAGCGCGCAAAGGCTTCCCTAAGCTGCGGAGTGCCCACATAGCTCTGGTAGGCATGGCTGCCTGCGAGGGCGGCACAGTCCTGCAAGGCCTTGATGGCATCGGCCGGAGGCATTCTGTCGGGTGCGCCGATTCCGAGATTGATTATGCGCTCCTGCCCCGAAGCAAGACGCTCTCCGTTGAGACGGTCTATCTCCTTCAGTTTCTTGGAAAAGTAGTATTCCTGAACCTCGGCGGTTCGTTTTGCCGGATTGATTATCATATATTTATCTGAGAATAATATTCACCCATAATATCCAGACCTTCCACAAGCGGCTTTACTGCCGCAAGAGCCTGCTGGTAACGCCCGTAATCGGCATAGGTAATGTCCACATAAAAGAAATACTGCCATTTCTTGCCCGGAATAGGGAGCGACTGTATTCTGGAAAGGTTCATATCGTAGAAAGAGAGGATGGTGAGAATCTGTGCCAGCGAGCCGGGTTTGTGCGGCAGGGTGAAGCAGATGCTCGATTTATTGGTACCCGGGCCCTGACAGCTGATGGCATCGTCCACTATGAGGAAACGGGTGAAATTGTCGCTGAATGTCTCTATGTTCGGGCGAAGGATCTCGAGCCCAAAGCATTCGGCTGCCATGGCCGATGCCACCGCGCCCACCCCAAGCTGCCCGCTCTGGGCGAGCTCTGCGGCACTCTTGGCCGTATCTTCCGATTCGATGACCTTTATCCAGGGGCAGCTTTCGAAGAACTGCCTGGTCTGGTTGATGGCCATAAAGTGGGTGCGGACTTCGCGGATGTCCTCGAGCTCCTGCCCCTTGATGGCCATAAGATTCTGATGTATATGCAGATAGACTTCACCCTTGACTGTTTTCCCGTAACGCCTCAAAAGGTCGAAATTCGCCAGCAGACCGCCGGAAGTGGTGTTCTCCACCGCGATTATGAGAGCATCGGCCCTTCCCTCCTCCAAGGCTGTGAACATTGCCTCGAAGGTGGCACACTCAACGATTTCGAGTTCCTGAGTCCCGTGCTCCCTGTAGAATTTGTATGCTGCTTCTTCGTGAAAACTGCCGTGAAATCCCTGAATAGCTACTCTTTTTTTCATACACCACAAAATTAGCCTACGAATTTAAGCCAAAAAAAGCAGATAGCAAAGATTTTATTCTTATCTTCGTGCCGTGATTTTAAGCGGAAAAGAATTATCGGATAAAATTAAGGCGCAACTCGCAGAAGAAGTTGCGGCCTTCCCTGCAAAATACGGCCGTGTGCCGCATCTTGCAGTGCTTCTTGTGGGCGACGATCCCGCAAGTGCGACTTATGTAAGGAGCAAAGGAAAAGCCTGTGAGCTTTTGGGAATAAGGAACACAACCATCCACCTGCCGGCATCGGCCTCGGAACAGGCTGTGCTGGAGCAGATTCGCCTGCTCAACGAAGACGAAGGGGTGGACGGCATTCTGGTACAGCTCCCTCTTCCGGAGCATATCGACGAACTCAAGGCTCTCTATGCCATTGCCCGCGAAAAGGATGTGGACGGTTTCCACCCGGAGAATGTGGCAGCCCTGTGGCGCCGCCGCACCGAGCCGGAACTCAATCCCCAGTATTGCGTTCCATGCACTCCGAGAGGCATTATCAGGCTGCTCAAGGCTGCCGATGTACAAATCGAGGGCAAGAGGGCTGTGGTTGTGGGCCGAAGCAACATTGTGGGCCTTCCTACAGCAAAACTGCTGCTCAACGAAAACGCCACAGTGACCATCTGCCACTCCCGCACCAGGGACCTTGCCGCCATCACGCGCGAGGCCGAGATTCTGGTAGTTGCAGTGGGCCAGCCGGGAATAATCACCGGTGATATGGTGAGCGAGGGCGTGGTTGTGATCGATGTAGGCATCAACCGCGGGGACGACGGAAAACTTTGCGGAGACGTGGATTTTGCCAGCGTGAGCCCCAAGGCCAGCGTAATTACCCCAGTGCCGAAAGGTGTTGGACCTATGACTATCTGCTCCCTTATGGAGAATACTATAGACTGCTTTATAAACCGCCAGAGCTTATGAAAAGAATTGAAAGCATAGATGCCTTCAGGGGTTTCGACATGATGTGGATAATGGGCTTTTCGTACATTGTTGTAGCCATTTGCAATCTTTTCCCCGAAGGAGGCAATTCCTTTATTGTCAGTCAAATGAAGCACGTTGCATGGAACGGGCTTAGTTTTATGGACCTGATTTTCCCTACCTTCCTTTTCATTGCGGGAATGTCCTTTCCTTTTTCTTTTGCCAAACAGCAGGAAAAGGGGCTTTCGCGTGGGAAAATCCATCTGCGGATTTTACGCAGGGCCTTCCTGCTTGTGCTTTTGGGACTTGTGTACAACGGCTTGCTCTTGAATTTCAATCTTTCGGAACTTCGCTGGTGCAGCGTGCTCGGAAGGATTGGCCTTGCGTGGATGTTCGCAGCCTTCATTTTCGTGAACTGCAGCAAAAAGAGCACAAGGGCGGCAATCTGCTTTCTTCTGCTGCTCGGATACTATGTCATCATGCGTTTCTGCCCTGTTCCGGGCGCGCCTCAAGGGGCCGATCCTTTCTCGATGGAGTGGAACATTGCCGGCTATATAGACAGCCTTGTTGTTCCGGGGAGGATGTATTATGGCAATTTTGATCCCGAAGGTCTTTTGGGACTTATTCCTGCCACCGCCACAGCGATGCTCGGCATGTTTGCGGGAGAGTTCATAAAGGACAGCAAGCTCCCTGGAGGTAAAAAAAGCCTGTATATGCTTGCTGCCGCCGCAGCCCTGCTTGCACTTGGGCTTTTGTGGTCTCTGCTTTTCCCTGTAAACAAGAAACTCTGGAGCAGTTCTTTTGTCTGCGTTGTTGCAGCATACTCCCTTGCCTGCTTTACTCTGTTCTATTATATAATAGACGTCAAGGGGCACAAGAAATGGGCCTTCCCTTTCAAGGTAATCGGAATGAACTCCATAACAATCTATATGATTGGATGTTTTGTGAATTTCGACTTCACTTCCCGGGCCCTCCTCGGCGGCTTGTGCAGCCTGGCGGGTGAGCGCTTTGCCCCGCTCATTCTCGAAACAGGCTCCTTCCTGCTCAGTTGGCTGCTGCTCTATTTCCTTTACAAAAAGAAGATATTTTTAAAGGTCTGATTCTGCTCCGGAAGGGAAGGATAGACACATAAAATGACTATCTTTGCCTGTGAACTTGTGAGCAAATCCAGAACATATATCGCCATCGACCTGAAGTCCTTTTATGCTTCGGTCGAGTGTGTGGCCAGAGGGCTGGACCCGCTGACTACAAACCTCGTCGTGGCGGATTTGTCAAGAACCGAAAAGACCATCTGTTTGGCAGTATCCCCTTCCCTGAAGTCCTACGGCATTTCCGGAAGGGCGCGGCTTTTCGAGGTGGTCCAGAAGGTACGCGAAATCAACACTCAAAGAAGGTGGAAATATCGTGGCGAACTTCGGCAGGGCGTTTATGACAATACCGAAATCCAGAGAAACCCGGCCCTTGCACTGGACTATATCGTGGCCCCGCCGCGAATGAGCGAATATATGAAGGTCAGCTCGCAGGTTTATGCCACATATCTCAAGTTCGTATCGGCCGAAGACATACACGTTTACTCCATAGACGAGGTGTTTATGGACGTGAGCGACTACCTGCGCACTTACCGGTGCACGGCGCACGAACTGGCAATCAGGATGATACGAGAAGTGCTCAAAAACACGGGCATCACGGCCACCGCAGGAATCGGCACGAATATGTACCTCGCCAAAATTGCGATGGACATCGAGGCCAAGCACTCCCCTGCCGACAAGGACGGAGTGAGGATTGCCGAGCTGGACGAGATGAGCTACCGCCGCAAATATTGGGAACACACTCCCCTGACGGACTTCTGGAGAATCGGCTGGGGAATAGCTTCACGGCTGGAGGCCAATGGGATGCGCACGATGGGCGATGTTGCGAGGATGTCGCTCGCCGGCGAAGATGTTCTGTACAAGCTTTTCGGGGTGAATGCCGAACTCATTATCGACCACGCCTGGGGCTGGGAACCATGCACCATAAAGGACATCAAAGCCTACAAGCCATCCACGCACAGCCTGTCTGTGGGGCAGGTGCTGTCGGAGGCCTATCCTTTCAGCAAGGCAAGGATTGTGATTCTGGAAATGGCAGACAGCCTTTCGCTTGACCTTGTTGCCAAAGGACTGGTCTGCAATCAGATGGTCATCAGCATCGGCTACGACCGCGCTTGTACAAAGTACTTTTCGGGCGAAACGGAGAGCGACCACTACGGGCGCACGGTCCCGAAGCCGGCACACGGCTCGGTGAATCTGCCGGGATTCACGTCCTCATCGGCCGAAATCATAGGCGCTGTGAGCTCGCTATTCGAGCGCACCGCGGACAAAAAACTGCTGGTGAGAAGAATGTATGTCGTTGCAAACCACGCACTTCCGGAAGGTTCGCCCGAGACTTTGCAACTCAGTCTCTTCGACGAGGGGAAGGAGGAAGGCCAGAGGGAGCGCCGGCGGCAGGAGGCCATTTTAGAGATCAAGAGGAAATTCGGCAAGAACGCCATTCTGAAGGGGCTCAACTTCGAGGAAGGGGCCACCCAAAGGGAGAGAAACAGCCAGGTTGGAGGGCACAAAGCATAGGATATGGGACGATACGACGACATAATCGGGCTGGAGCATCCGACTTCGGCGAAGCGTCCGCGGATGTCCGCGATGGAAAGGGCCGCGCAGTTCTCCCCTTTCGCCGCACTTACCGGTTATGAGGAGATTATCTCCGAGACCGGGCGCCTGACCAATGCCCGCCCCGAGCTCGACGAGGAGCAGCTCGGCAGGCTCAACACAGAAATCAACAAGTTGCAGGAAAGGCTCGCTTCGAAGCCTGCCCTGAAAGGAAGCCGCTTTGTCCCGGACAAACACAAAGAAGGAGGGTGCCTGCTTCCTTTTGAGGGAAGACTCAGGAACATAGACCGGGCCCGCTCGGAACTCATCCTCACAGACGGCACTGCAATCCCCCTTTGCGATATCTGCACGCTGCAGTGCGAAGAGTAAGCATCCTGCGGAGGACATACTCATTCTTTATTCCACTATTGGCACAAAAATGCTTAACAACTTTCTATAAGTGTACTGCATGACAGGCAGGGTTATGGCTTTCAGGCGGATGCGCGCTGCGGCTTGTCCTGCGAAGTCGGTGATGGCCGGGAACTCGCTACGCTCAAACACCCCGGCCATTGTTCCACCTCCTTCTGGTCCAAGCTGCGCTCGCGGATGGCCTTTTCAAGGCCATTGCTCGCGCAGTACCCTTGCGCCGCAAGCCTTCCAGCCACAACCCTGCCTGCCCCGCAGGACATATTTTCATCAAGGTTCTCCTCATCTTTCCGGGCGGGCTTGAGGGCTCTTGCCTTCAGAGACTCCTTCCCACTGCGCTGCGCTTGTGGGCCCCTTCCTTCCTCAGGAGACGAGGTCTCTTTC
>CAMGFA010000025.1 GCA_946055165.1 uncultured Bacteroidales bacterium | reverse complement strand
AGGTGCTCGATGGCACCCAAATTGATGCCGTTGAGCACAAGGATATGCCACTCACGCACGTAGAATGGACTTTGCCGTGCCCGATGAATTTCACGAGACGAACAAAACCATTGCATCTGGCACACCCTGCTTCAACTCTCCTGTTCCAGCAATACACCTCCGTGCCAGATACCATCTTCAATATCCATCATTACATCTGGCACACCATATCTCAACTCACATTCCACCCCAACATTCCCGTGCCAGACTTACGTTTAGCATCTCCGGGTTAGATGTTCACTTCGTTTGATTCCTTGAGCGCTCGGCCTTGCTCGCGCTAATTATTCTGAAACAGGACGCACGGAGAACCCGTAGTAGCGGTAGACGCCCCTGCTCACATCGTCCGAATCGAATTCCACGAAGTACGCGTCGATAGGGAAGTCCGTATAGAGGGACGAAGACCAGTAGCAACCGTAGGACCCGACAGTGCGCAGGGAGTCGAAGTCCCGGTAACCGGCAGCAGGAAAGAAAATGCTATTACCATTCTTCTTACTTGTAACCATATACCCACTAACACCGTTAAGCGTAGTCCAGTTCCAAGAACAACTATTTCTCAATTCTGTCCACTCTGCGTCTGTTGGCATACGCCATTTTCCACCGAGATTCACTGTAGCAGCATCATCAGATGCTTCGAGAGTGGTCTTATTGTCATCTGTATTATATTTTGTCCAACCACTTGAATTTGACGAACCTGTGTGATACGGACAATTATCCCAATCGAGGTAAATGCTCGTATCTGACACATCCTCAGTTCCTGCCCATTGGTAATATCCACCGTACTCCTCCGGCTTTGTAGCACCCAGATTGCATTCCGCCCACTTGACGGACAGCCCGAGATCAACGGCAACAAGTCCTCCTGCATTGTCAGGGTCCTGTGGATCGTTCTTCTCTTTACCACAAGATACAAGCAGCATTGCCGCAGCCGCTGCAAGACTTAATACTTTTTTCATAAGACAAAACTGTTTTGATATACTATATGAGAGTCATAGGTCATAGACGCACAAAGATATAAATAACTTCTATTTCGTGTAATGCACCACCGTTCACAAAGGTATCAGATTACTTTTGCTTAACGCCATACTCTGACTTCGGTTCACAGAGATATCTGTTTTGGGTAATATTCCCATACCCCAGAACGGTTGAGGGCTTGACTATTTCCAATCTCATTCCCAAGGCAGCAATCATTCTGTAAAAGACAGAAACACTCGGGATTATCACTCCGTTCTCTATGCGTGAGATATAGGATTTGCTTGTCTGCGTTCTTCTCGCCAATTCTGCCTGAGACACTTTTGCATCCTTCCGGGCATCACGA
Organism: uncultured Bacteroidales bacterium; assembly: GCA_946055165.1. GTDB lineage: Bacteria > Bacteroidota > Bacteroidia > Bacteroidales > UBA932 > Cryptobacteroides. Next base: position 27,862 of record CAMGFA010000025.1, on the reverse strand, counting down.
AGTAATAATCCCGTATAGTATGCGTATGCATTCTCCTCGAACTTCATTCGTTCGGGAGTGCCTTCCTTGCCATATCGTGCATCAAGCACAGCATCATAATCCTGAATCATTGGCTCGTTTGTACTCATAGTATTCATCTTTAATCCTCAATGCTTTTGATATTTCATTTGCAGGGATTCTTTGTGTCTTTTTCTGAAATCCATTGAATAAAACAACAATAGAATCCTCATCAAATATGAAAAACACCCTATATATATTACTATTATACTCTGTTCTTAATTCGTACAGCCCATCTCTAATATGCTTTACAAATTTCGACGGCAAGCGGTCCTGTGTCTTAAGCAAAACCAAGCCATAATCCACCTTCTCTCGTTCTTTTGGGGTAAGTCCATCCAGAAACTCGCCAAAATATTTGCCAAATACTACAATTCTCCGCTTCATATTGCAAATATAATTAAAGTTTCAACATATTGTAACCATATAGGCAAAGAATTTGCGTGCACATAGACAAAAAGAAGAGTTGCATTGGAGTTTCGGCCGCTTTGCCCCAAGTCTCCAGACGTTTTGTGCTCGGACTATACACCTGTGCGCTGATTATATCTGCCAGGCGCGATATAATGCTCAAGGATCGAGCAAACTGAATTGATTCACTTATCACGATTATGCATCCCCGCGCCAGGATGACGGATTCGCCGTCTATTTTATGCAAACATGGGGATGCCGGGCTTACGCCTTGCATCCCCGGGTTAGATGCTCGCGCCTTTATTCTGAAACAGGACGGACAGATTGACCGTTGTAGCGGTAGTGGTTGTCCCTGTGCACATTGTCCGAATTGAAGTGTACGTAGTACGCGACGTTAGGGGTGCCATCCGAATTTAGGGACGAAGACCAATAACCGCCATAAGTCCCGACACCGTACAGGCCGTCGCTGTACAGTCTGCCGGCAGCAGGAAGGAAAATGCTGTTCCCATTCTTATTGTTCGTTACCACATATCCATCAATAGCGTTAAGCGTAGTCCACGTCCAAGTACAATTATTTCTCAACTCTGTCCACTCCGCGTCAGTTGGCATACGCCATTTCCCGCCAAGATTTGCTGTAGCCGCATCATCAGATGGCTCAAGGGTAGTTTTATTGTCGACTGTACCGTAGGATGCTTTTGTGTTATATTTTATCCACCCACTTATAGGTGATGAACCTGAGTGATATGGACAATTGTCCCACGGGTCTATACTCGTACTTGACACATCCTTTGTTCCTGCCCACTGATAATATCCACCGTACTCCTCTGGCTTTGAAGCCCCTAGATTGGTTGAAGACCATTTTACAGATAGCCCCATATCGACAGCTCCGGATGGCAATTGCAATTTCTTGGTCGTAAAACTCTTTACCTCACCATAAAATTCTTTATCATGAACCTTGGCACAAGCAACGTAGTAACATGTGGTATTAAGGCTCAAGAATTCTATTTTACGAGAAAAAGAGCCATTCTCCTCTAAACTTGCAGATTCTCTCTCCCCATTCGACTTCAAGCCTTCAAGTGTTTTTTCGCTTGTGCTGTACAGAAAAGATACTGATTTGGACAACTTCTCTTCCCCCTCAACCGAAAGACTGCCATTTAACATAGCAGAGGTCACACTGACATCACTTGCAGATGCTGTCGTAACGCGGGCACGGACACTTTTTGTGGTAAATCCTTTTGTCTCGCCCTCAAGATACGACACTCCGGTATTGACGTATGCTTTAAAATAATACTTTGTTGAAGATGACAAACCTTCCAGTGCTACTGAATATCGTCCATTCAAGTCTATTTCATACGAGGCAAACTTCTTTCCATTGTCCAATGATGGAGACGGTGAAATAGAGATGATAAATCCGCATTCTCCACCAATCAGCAAAAATTGAGGATTTACATATCCATATAAAACAACTGTGTTCTCCGTCACCGAGGCTGCCTGATCTGTGACCACAGGCGCACCAGCCTGAATCTGTTCAAGCGGACTGCGTTCCACCTTCTCACATGAACAAAGAATTAGACAACAAGTAAATATAATCTGTGCTATCTTTTTCATTGGTGAGTATCTTATTAATTTTCAATAATATAAAAGTTTTAGCCTTGCCTTAAACTACTAATATTCCTGAATAGCACGAACCGAATGTCCAACTTCACGAGACCACTTAGACACAAAGACTGTATCTATAGAAAAATACATATAGTTTGCTTTGTGAGGAAACATCTCATTGATTGAAGAAGCCCAATAATAACCAGTATTACCAGAATTCAACAAGTCATCACTTCCACAGCGAAATCCAGCAACCGGCATGAATATGCTTACTCCGTTTTTCTTGCTCGTAACGATATATCCATTAATGCCATTATGCGTTGACCAGCTCCAGGTACAATTTTCTATCAACTCTACCCACTCCTCATCAGTTGGTATACGCCAAGTCTCTCCGAGCTTTACCGCAGCCACATCATCAGATGCCTCGAGAGTAGCCTTGTTATCCACTTCCCCACAATAAGAAATTGTATTATACTTCGTCAAATCATTCTTACTCGAACCCCATTTATATGTTTCCCAAGTATACTCAGTTTTTGACTCAATCTCTCCCCAGGCATAATAATCACCATAAGCCTCGGGGTATTTAGCGCCCAAATTTGCGTTTGCCCACTTAACTGACAGACCCAGATCTATTGAAGCAAATGCAAAATTCTCTACGGAAAAACTTTTAATTTCCCCGACAAGATTTGTTTCTCCCATATTCAGAAAAGCTTTATAGTAATATTTATTCACCGTAGACAGCTCCTTCAACTCGACAAAATATTTTCCATTCACATCTATCTCGGACGAAACATACTTTTTCCCGTTTTCCAAAGATGGGTTGGCTGATGTGGATACAATAAATCCAAATTCTCCACCAATCAATAAATATGAAGGATTCACATAGCCGTACAATACTGCCGTATTTGCTGTTACAGATGTTACTTCGGCAGTAACTACAGGCTCTCCAGCCTGAATCTGCTCAAGCGGACTGCGCTCCTCCTTCTCACATGAACAAAGAATCAATGCCGCAGCAACTGCAAGACTTAAGACTATTTTCATATGGTGTTTGAATTGAGTAAAAGTGTTCATAACTTAATTAAGTAATTATTTTCATATTTGACTCAAAAGCCCTGGCCACGGTTATTTCGTAACAGGACGCACAGAATTACCGAAGTAGCGTGAGCTGTTGCCCAACCTCTCACCGTTCTTATCAAAGTACACATCGTACGCATCGAGCGGGTCGTCCGTATTGAGGGACGAAGACCAATAGCAGCCGTCGAACCCGACAGAGCGCAGGCAGTCGGCGCTCCGGTAGCCGGCAGCAGGAAGGAAGATGCTGTTCCCATTCTTATTGCTCGTTACCACATATCCAGCAACACCGTTAAGCGTAGTCCACGCCCAGGTACAATTATTGCTCAACTCTGTCCACTCCGCGTCAGTTGGCATACGCCATTTTCCTCCCAGTTTGACTGTTGCCGCATCATCAGATGGCTCAAGGGTAGTCTTATTGTCAACTGTACCGTAGGACGATTCAGTATTATACTTTATCCATCCTCTTATAAATGATGAACCTGTGTGATACGGACAATTATCCAAATCGAGGTAAATATTTGTATCTGACACATCTCTTGTTCCTGCCCATTGGTAATATCCGCCATACTCTTCTGGGTTTGTAGCCCCCAGATTGGTTGATCGCCATTTTACAGATAGCCCCATATCAACAGCTCCAGATGGCAATTGCAATTTCTTTGTAGTAACACTCTTGACATCACCATAAAATTCATTATCGTGAACCTTGGCACAAGCCACATAGTAATATGTGGTATTGTCATCCAGTGAACTTAGTGCTTTTGTAAATGAACCGTCTTCGGACAAATAGGAAGACACTCTCTTCCCTGAATATTTCAAATCTTCCAATGTCTTTGCCGAATCACTATATAGGAACCATACTGTTTTTGACAACTGTTCTCCGTCCTTTACAACGAGATTGCCATTAAGCGTCGCCTCAAAAAGTCCAATCTCCGTGGCCGCTTTTGTAGTCAGAGTCACCCCAGCATTTGTTGTCGAAAAACTCCTTACCTCACCATAAAATTCTTTATCATGAACCTTGGCACAAGCAACGTAGTAATATGTGGTATTAAGGCTCAAGAATTCTATTGTACGAGAAAAAGAGCCATTCTCCTCTAAACTTGCAGATTCTCTCTCCCCATTCGACTTCAAGCCTTCAAGTGTTTTTTCGCTTGTGCTGTACAGAAAAGATACTGATTTGGACAACTTCTCTTCCCCCTCAACCGAAAGACTGCCATTTAACATAGCAGAGGTCACACTGACATCACTTGCAGATGCTGTCGTAACGCGGGCACGGACACTTTTTGTGGTAAATCCTTTTGTCTCGCCCTCAAGATACGACACTCCGGTATTGACGTATGCTCGAAAATAATATTTTGTTGAAGATGACAAACCTTCCAGTGCTACTGAATATCGACCATTCTTGTCTATTTCATGAGCTGCAAACTTCCGCCCATTGTCCAATGATGGAGACGGTGAAATAGAGATGATAAATCCGCATTCTCCGCCAATCAACAAATATTGAGGATTTACATATCCATATAAAACAACTGTGTTCTCCGTCACCGAGGCTGCCTGATCTGTGACCACAGGCGCACCAGCCTGAATCTGCTCAAGCGGACTGCGCTCCTCCTTCTCACATGAAACACAAAGTATTAAACAACAAGCAAATATAATCTGCACTAACTTTTTCACTGGGCGAGCATAATTTAAAACAATCCGACAATACCTAAAAAGATATTTCCGGCATCACTGTTGAATTCATATCCGATATTCAATCCTAAATTGCCATAGAATGCCTTTACACCAAGCATACAGGCAAAACCAAAACGGTTTGAAGGCTCAATTTTTTCTACTGAGCCATCCATTTCCACTGTAGATTTGAGGAGCAAAGAAATATCAGCACCTATATATGGAGTAATATAAACCCAATCTCTCTTCTGCTCAGAAAGATAAATGTTGTAGTTCACTTCCAGAGGCAAAACGATAAAATGACTCTTCGCTTTTGTTGTAGTTGAGAAATAGTCGTTTTCGGTCGAAGCGGAACTAAGTCCATATCCGATACGTGCATCGAAATGAATGTTATCATTCCACAGATAAGCAATTCCTCCTGAAAAATACAGACTCGTCCCGGAAGTCTTTAAACCATAGTCCTCCATCTTCGGAATAATATGGTATTTCATTTCAAAAGACTTTAAATACGTAGGTGTAAAATAAGTTCTTTGCAAATTGACAAAGGAAGGCTTGGACTCCACAGCCTTCTCCTTTACAACTGGTGAAGCTAGCGGCTCAGACTTGGTTTCTTTAATACCCTTGTTTTCCGGAATTCTAAGTTTCATTCCAACATAACAATAGTTTTTCAAAGTCGGATTTGCATTAATCAAAGCATCTGTTGTTATGCCATATGTTTGAGCAATCGAAGCAACAGTTTCCCCTTTTGCCACAGTGTGCTCTCTATAAGTTTGAGCATTCACTTGAGAGCAAAACAGCGTGCAGACTATGCACAGCATCATCACAAATAATTTTTTCATAATTGAATCACCAAATAATTAGAAATACTCCAGAAAACTGATGGGTCAAGAATTCTAAATACTGTTGAGCCATCATTACCATATTCCAAAACATAGGATGAACCTGGATGAGAAGTCAAAATCTTAGGCCTGGCTGATGAAAGTGTGATTTCCGTCACATAACGGATATCGATTTCATCGAAATTAGTTTGACTCAGGGCGTCGGTATTCAATTGACTGATCAGAGTTCCCTTGACTATTCCAGCCTCCTGCAGCTCCCTTTTTGAGCCAATTTTCAGGTAACCCTTATTTATGATAGCATCCTGTATTTCAAGAATCTCTGTCTGCTGTTCAATTATCTTGTTCTGATGTTTTGTCTTGTCCGATATTGAAACCACATCTTTCTTCAATGTCGAAACCTGATTGTTCAATTGCTTTACCTCTGTATGTTTTTCTTCCAGTTCCTGCTGCATTGCAAGAATCTGATTATTCTTTTCTTCCAGCTGACCATATAGATGCAAAATAATTGAACGGTAATAACTGGAAGAATCAATCCCCTTATCAAGAAGTTGAGACTCCAGTTCTTCAATTCTTTCGCGCTGCCTCTTAAGCACATCGGCAAGAATTTGCAGATTTTCCTTTATCTCACTCTTTTTTAACGCTTTTCCCTTGTCATCAACCTTTATGGTAAGAATTTTCTCATTGATTTTTATGCTGTCAAGCGTTGATGCGATTATCTCAACATATTCATCGAGTACCGCCTTGGTGGAATCCTGAATATTGGTCAAGGTCAATAATGAATCTCTCTCGGCTTGTAAATTTTCCATTTGGCGCTGCCTGTTTCTGCTTTGGCAGGAGAACAGAACAAGGCACAACAGCAAAGGCACTATTCTCTTAATTTTCATTTAAGTATAACAGCTCATCGCCTCCCAGATGAACAATTATATAAACAAAAAAAAGGCGTGGGAGTCCTACTTATTGTCAACATCCCGCGTCTGAGGTCTTCGTATTACCTTATAGTCAGAAAAACAACTTTGGAAGCCCGCGCCTATATGAGGTGATACGAGTATCATTGATCCATAGGCACATACATCTACCAGATTTGTTCTTCGGACTATAATTCTAAAAGTTGCGAAGTTTCAGACAGCCAAAGACAAAACGTTAAGTAAACGTCTTTAAATATGTCGTGTTTATAAACGCTTGATAAAGCGCCACAAACACGACAAAGATAAATAAAATTACAGAAGAATTGAAAATAGTATTTTGATTATTTGCAGGTGACCCGCAAGCAAAAAAGCATCCGTCCCACCGGGGCAGATGCTTTATTCAACAGGACTGTACGTCAGTTATGATTACAATCCCTGGAAATCGATTTTATACAATTTGTCATCTCCATCTGAAGAAATCCAGATGCAGGAGCGTTCCTTATCTACACACAGGCCCTCGGCATTGCGTATGAATTTAATGCTGTAGGACTGAAGGACTTCGCCTTCAAGGGAATAAATATACAGGGTTCCGCGATTGCTGTCAGAGACCCAGAGATAATCCTTCTCGGAATCGTACCAGAGGGCAGCAATTTCCGTTGTGACAGGCAGGATAATAGGTTCACCCACAGTTTCTCCCGTTTCACAGGACACTATCCTCAACTCCGCAGGATTCTGATTGCCCACAAAGAGCAGATTATCCGTGTAGTAGCACAAACCCTCAAGCCCCTTATTGGTGTTGAAACCGGCATTTTCGATTACGCAAATATCTTCAGCTTTCTGATAGTCGGGAGCTGAAAGCCTCACAATGGCCTGCTCCCTCTCGATGGCAAGATAGATGTCCCCGGTGTCGGTATTGAGAGCCAGACCCTCACAATCCCTTGCAACATCGTAGATATGTTTCACCTCAGAACCGTCGAAAGACAAAGAGTAAAGACCTCCCTTTCCTTCCTTCACATCATCCGAGACAGCATAAAGGAAAGAATTGTCCGCACTTGGACAGACTGCGGAGATTTCTAGAATATCCACATCGACGGAAGAATACTCCCCCATCACAGGATACTTAACGGTGCTGTCCGCCTCCTGCTGTTTGCAGGAGAATGCGGACAGTACCAAAACACTTAAAACAACGATTAAACTATTTTTCATAATATATGTACAACTGCTGTAAGACCGGCCATCACAATGGAAACCATGCTCATAAGCTTGATGAGGATATTGAGTGACGGACCGGAAGTGTCCTTGAACGGATCGCCCACAGTATCACCCACAACCGTAGCGTGGTGGGCATCGGAATTCTTGCCGCCGAAATGGCCTTCCTCAACAAACTTCTTGGCATTGTCCCAGGCACCGCCGGAATTGGCCATAAAGATTGCAAGCACAAAACCGGAACCAAGTCCGCCGACAAGAAGGCCGATTGTACCGGCTACTCCCAGAACGAGGCCCACAACAACAGGAACAAGGATGGCCACGATGGAAGGAACGAGCATCTCCACCTGGGCAGCCTTGGTGGAAATTTCCACGCAACGCTTGTAATCAGGCCTGCCCTCTCCGGTGAGAATACCTTTGATTTCACGGAACTGTCGTCTAACCTCCACCACCATCTTCTGGGCGGCGCGTCCCACAGCATTCATCGTCATACCGCAGAAAAGGAAAGACATCATCGCTCCGATGAACACACCAGCCAGAACGCTCGGATTCATAAGGGTAACATTATACTGTGCAAGCACATCGCTGATTGAAGCAGCGGCAGCCTCAACCCCATTGATGGTAGCACCCGCAACTCGACCCACAGCTATCTTGATTTCCTCAATGTACGATGCCAGAAGAGCCAGGGCAGTGAGAGCCGCCGAGCCGATGGCAAAACCCTTGCCTGTTGCAGCAGTTGTATTTCCAAGAGCATCAAGCACATCGGTACGCTCGCGCACTTCAGGATCGAGCTCGCTCATCTGCGCATTTCCGCCGGCATTGTCGGCAATCGGGCCGTAGGCATCGGTCGCCAAAGTGATTCCAAGGGTAGAAAGCATGCCCACGGCAGCAATGGCAACGCCGTACAGGCCCATAGAAAGGTTGGAATCGGAGAGCATATTCTTGACATCGAAGCCGATAGCGCAGAGGAAGGCAAGAATAATGGCACAGGCGATGGTGACAACCGGGATGCAGGTGGAAATCATTCCAAGGCCTACGCCGCTGATTACAACGGTAGCCGGACCGGTCTTGGCACTCTCGGCAAGCTTTTGCGTTGGCTTATAGGAATGTGAGGTGTAGTATTCTGTACTCTTTCCGATGACAACACCGGCCAGAAGGCCTACCAGCACTGAAAGCGAGAAATGCCACCAGTGGGCATCTTTTGTGCCGAACACGAGTGCGAGCACGCCGAATGCGCAGATTCCCGAAAGAACGGCAGCGAGATTGGTTCCGAAGTTCATGCTCTTGAGCAATTGCGACATTCCGGCGCCTTCTTTTGTGCGGACCGTAAAGATACATAACACACTGAGCAGCACACCAATAGCAGCGATGAGCATTGGCGCGAGAATGGCTTTTGTCTGCATCTGGGGGCCTTGCATAAAGAAGGCCGATGCGCCCAGCGCCATTGTGGAAAGAATGGAACCGCAGTACGATTCGTAAAGGTCTGCACCCATTCCGGCAACATCACCCACGTTGTCGCCAACATTGTCTGCAATAGTGGCAGGATTGCGAGGGTCGTCTTCCGGAAGGTCCGATTCGACCTTGCCCACGATATCGGCACCCACATCGGCAGCTTTGGTGTATATACCTCCGCCCACGCGTGCAAAAAGGGCCTGGGTCGATGCACCCATTCCGAAGGTGAGCATGGTAGTGGTGATAACAATCAGACTCTGAGCCTGGGAAACATCGTAAAATGCACCTAATATTATATACCAAAGTGAAATGTCAAGCAAACCGAGACCGACTACGGTAAGGCCCATAACTGCTCCGGAACGGAAAGCAACCTTGAGGCCGGCATTGAGACTGCGTCTTGCAGCATTGGCAGTACGGCCCGAAGCATAGGTAGCAGTGCGCATCCCAATATAACCTGCAAGTCCGGAGAAAAATCCACCAGTAAGAAAAGCAAACGGAACCCAAGGGTTCTGAAGGTGGAAAACATAGGCCAGAACTGCAAAGAACAGAGCCAATATCACAAAAACAATGATTACAACCTTGTACTGTTGTTTAAGGTAAGCCATTGCGCCCTCACGGACATACTGCGCGATTTCGCGCATAGTAGGCGTTCCTTCGTCTTCCCTGCGCATCTGTCTGTAGAAGATAAATGCGAAAAGCAGCGCGAGAACCGACGCTGCCGGTACGAGATAAAATAGAGCGTTCATAGATATGTGATTAATAATGCCACAAAGATAAGAAATAATATAGAAGGAGCAAACTTAATAAAAACTTATACACAACAATTTAAATTAAAAATATAACTTTACAAATAAAATTAATATATTTGTGCCACAACAAGTTATAATTTTAATAAAACTTAACATAGCGTCAAAAAGGCGAAAAACACATTTTAATAAAAATTTTCACTTCATAGAAACATTAATTAAATTTGCATATCAACTTATGTTTACAAGAAAAAGTACCCGCAACACGGTAGAAAATCTTGACAAGTTCTTTGACATAGCAGACCAGTGTTTGCTGGTCTTTGAAGAAGGAGTCAAAAGCTATCTTTACGAAGAAGAAGCCCGCTTCGGCAATTCAGTGGAAAACATTTCCAAACTGGAATCGGAAGCGGACGATGTAAGGCACCAGATCGACATGGGGATTTACCGCCAGGCTGGAATCAGCGGCCTCAGGGGAGACATTCTCAGACTCAACGAAAGGCTGGAGCACGTTGTTTACATAATGAGCAACGACCTCTTTCAGTTCGAAGTGGAGCGCCCCTTTATTCCACTGAGCCTTAGAACGGATTATCTGCTGCTTCTGGAGCTTTCGGTGAAAGCCACCGGAACAGCCATTCCTGCAGCCCGCACTTTTTTCCGCAGCCCCAAGACCATCCAGGACACCCTGCACAAAGTGTATTTCTACCAGAAAGAAGCCGACCGCAAGTCCAAAGCCCTGAAGCGCAAAGTATTCCAGGAAATGTCGGACCTCAAACTCAGCGAAAAGTTCCACCTCCGCTACTTTGCACTTCACATTGAAGATTTGGCCCTCGGAGCTGTAAAAATTGCAGACCAGCTGGCCGTAATGTCGGTACGCAATGCTTTTTAGCCTCACCATAGCCCAGTTGCTTGCGGCACTCTTCTGTTACGGGGTGTTCAGCATCTTCTGCCCCTGTGTATCACTGCTGTACTGCATAGAAGCTGCAGCCGGAGTCCCTTGGACACAACTGCTTTACTGGATTGCAGGCAGCCTTGCCTGCGTTCTACTCAGTTTCGGATTCCGCTTTGCACTGCGCAGCCTGAACAGCCGGGACAATGAAAAGCATCTGCTGCTCAAGGTCCGCTCCAATTGGATTCTGCTGATAGTTTCCCTCATCCTTGCCGGAATTGCCCTTTTGTGGAACGGACGATATCTGCTTCCGCTTTGGAGTTCCGGATCCACAGGTATTGCAAGCGGGATATGCCTCATTCTGTCCCTTGTTCTGGCCTTCGTAAAGAAACCGAGAATTGACTTGTCATACAGCGATTTGTCTTCCATTGCACTGGCCTGTGCCATTGTGCTTGGCTTTTCGCCGGCGGCCATCTCCCCTCTGCTCTGCTTTTACACCTGCCTTTTCGCATTCAGTCTCAACGGACTCAAGGAGCTCATAGCCAGCCACCTCGTCCTTCCCCTTATTCTGTTTGCCCTGTCCCGCTTCATCCGGGACGATTCCCTCAATCTCACAATGCTGCTTTCCGCTCTTGTGATTGCTGCTCTCGTGCTCTATCTGCTTAAACAGAAGCAGGAAATCAAGGAATACAGGAACAGGCTCCGTTACAGGGAAAACGAGATGGATATGGACAGACGCAGAATGGACGAACTGGAGATGGGAATAGTAAAGAGTGAAAGGGAAAATCTGCTGAATATGCTTGAGCTCAGAAGAAAAGATGTAACCCAGGCAGCTGAGAAACTCACTTCCCAGAGAATGTTCATGCAGGACATATACAACCTGCTTGTTCAGGCAGAAAGCGCTTCCGCCATTGAGGAAAAAGACATCCTTCTTCACGAAATGAAGTCGAAAATCAACCTGAGGATGAATTTCTCGGACGAGAGGAACGACTTCGACACTCAGGTGGAGGAATTGCACAAGGACTTCAGCATAAGACTGGAGAACCGCTTCCCGCAGCTCACAGCCCAGGAAAAGAAACTGGCCACGATGCTGCGGCTCGACTTCCCCACCAAATATATTGCGGCCATTTTGAACATCTCTCCCAAGAGTGTTGAAATTGAAAGGCACCGTTTGAGAAAAAAATTCGGGCTGGACCGCAAGACAAAACTGACAGATTTTGTAAAGACTATATAATTATGGATTTGATATTCAAAACCACAATAATAACATTATGAAAAGATTTTTGATAACACTTTCCGCGCTCTGCATTGCATCGCTTGCATTTGCGCAACAGGAAGAAGAACAGTACAACCAGTATGGTGTAAAGGTAAGTTCCGAGCCTCTTCTTGTCGAATCACAGGATGGATTCCTTGTAGCAAGATCGCCAGAATCCAAATACAAACTATGGTTCGACTGTAGAGTTCAAGCTGACGCCGCAGCATACTTTATGAGCGATGAAGTTGCCGCCTACGCCCCTAACCTCGGAAATGGTGCATCTATTCGTAGAGCACGTTTTGCAGTCAAAGCCCAATTGGATGAAAACTGGTACGGTGAAGTCGATATGGATATGGCAAACGGAATCTTTGAGCTGAAGGATGCTATCATCAGGTACACAGGCCTTCCTAACACTGAAATCACTATCGGTAACTTCAAAGAGTTCTTCTCCATCCAGAGAAACAACTCATCCCGCTATCTCCAGTTTATGGAGCGCCCAATGGCAGCACAGGCATTCGCTCCTTCACGCCATATCGGTATCAATGTGAAGTGGGCTAAGGATTGGCTCTGGCTTTCTGGAGGTATTTTCGGACAGACCATTGACAATCTGGAAACTGCTACTTATGTCCAGGACAGAAACAAGGCTCTTGGAACAGATCAGGGACTTTCCTTCACCGGAAAAGCCGTATATATGCCAGGCTGGGACAAAGAAGACTGGGGTATGCATATCGGAGCAGCTGTTTCCTATCGTCAGCCAAAGACTGATGTTGACTATGTTGAGCACGAGGTGGATCCTCTTGAGGATTATTACGGTTCATCACGATTCAATACACGTAATGCAACTTCCATCAACAGGAAGAAGTTCCTTGACACCAGTTGGATTCCAGGAGTTCATCACGACCTTATCTACACTTTAGAGTATGCAGGGTATTGGAAGGGCCTTCGCTACGAGGCTGCCTTCCTCGGTGACAACACCTATATCCGCAAGGATTATGCAGGAAACCAGAATACCAAGATGTTCTGGGGTGCCTATGTACAGGCCGGCTACCTTCTTTTTGGAGGCCAGCAGAGATATGACCATAACGGAGCAAAATTCACCCGTGCGAAAAGAGGAAAGAGCTGGGGAGACATTGAACTTTGCGGTCGTGTTGAATACCTCACTCTGAATAGTCAGGATGTATATGGAGGCAGCGGCATGGGTTACGCTCTCGGACTCAACTACTACATTACGAACAATGTTAAAATGCAACTCAATTACCAATACAATGACAATGACCTTTATGCCAATATGAAAGGAAAAGCCAATGTAGGTTTGGACAAGTTCGGAAATCCTACAAAAGTTGCAGCAAAAGTTGAAAGTGGACGCGGAGTAGATTACCACACCGTTCAGATGCGTTTCGAAATTAATTTTTAATAATAATCATAATAAACCCTTTAAATAATATCAAGCAATGAAAAAGTATTTTGTATTCGCAGCAGCTGCAGTTGCAGCTCTCGTATCTTGCAACAAAGCAAATGAAGGCGACGGAGTATCGAAAGTTCCTTATCCGGAAACCGCTACCGTAGTTCTCAACGAAGTTGACGGAAATTCCAAGCTTATCGAACTTTACAACGGAACAAAATCAAGTGTATCCCTTGAAGGATGGACCATTTACAAAGATGGCTCCAAGACAATATGGACTGGCGTAGCAGGACAAACCATTCCATCAAAGTCCTACTTGGTACTTTACTCTGAAGACAACTGGGCAAATGAGGATGAGACAATCAACACAAATGATCCAAGCTACATTGAATACGAGGGGAAAGGCCAGGTATTCCACAGTGGCATTTCCGCTAAAAAATCAGTTAAGCTTCAGCTTATTGATGCTTCTGGAGCTGATGTAGATGTATTTACCCGTGGAGCAGAGCCTTGGAACGATAAGGGTTATATGGAGAACAAAGTTTGCTCATTCTCTCGCGTACCTACAGGAACCGGCAATTGGGCTTATGCAACTCCTACAGAAGGAAAACCAAATCCTGATGCCGCTGCGGGCGAAATCGAACAGGCTAAATAATAACAGGCTCTATGGCAGAAGAACTTAAAATAGGCGAAATCTCGAAGCCACGCTTCGAGTTTCGCTCCTTCGGGCAGTGTTTTTGTGAAGCCCACAAGAGAATGGCCCGCCTCTCGGTTCCTGTACCGGAGAAAGTTTGGGAAAGGCAGAGCGACGAAATCTATATCATCTCAGCCAAGAACGACATCAACAACACAAAGATCCGCAACGGCAAGATGGATATAAAGACTTTCGTTCAGGAAGTTGACGGTCTGGAGCAGTGGAACCCTCTTATGAAGGGCGAGTTCCCTATCAGCGCAGAAGTTCTCCGCAATGAGGTCTATCCTGCATTCATGGTTCCTTGCCCTGAACTCACAAAAGAGAGCTACACTCTCGACGAGTTCCTTGCAATGGTCAAGGCAGAGCCGGCTCTTGCAGCAGTTCGCGTTCACAAGCAGCGCTTCGGCTATATGGTGAACAACACCATCTGCGAAGTGGGCAACGTACTCATCAACGGAGCCAAAGTGGTTACCATCAACTCTGAATCTACCGAAATAGAGGACATCAAGAAAACCATCGCCGACTGCGGACTCGAAGGCGTTGAGAACATCAACTACCTCCAGGCCATCAAGCGTGTAATCGGCATGTCCGACAAACCTCTTGCAAACGAATAAGATATGGCACAGGAAATAGAAAAGAAATTTCTTGTCAAGGGCGACTTCAAGGCCGAGGCCTTCAAGCAGACCCGCATCACCCAAGGCTATCTGAGCTCGGTTCCGGAGCGTACCGTCCGCATCAGAGTCAAGGGAGACAAGGGATTTATCACCATCAAAGGAATCGGCAACAAGAGCGGAGCAGCCCGCTTCGAATGGGAAAAGGAAATCCCTGTTGAAGACGTTCAGGCTCTTCTCGAACTGGCCGAACCGGGAGTCATCGACAAGACCCGTTATCTGGTCAAGAACAGCGACGGTGTACACACCTGGGAAGTGGACGAATTCTACGGCGACAACGAAGGCCTCACAGTGGCCGAAGTGGAGCTTGCCGACGAAAACGAACCTTTCGACAAACCGGAGTGGCTTGGCGAAGAAGTTACCGGCGACCCTAAGTACTTCAACTCAATGTTGATGAAGAATCCTTACAAGAATTGGAAGTAAAATTTGTAGATAAAGACGATATGGCAGAACTCAAACAGGAATTCGATCCGCTTGACCTTAACAACTACAAGGTCGAAAAGTTGCCTAAGATGCAAAAATCCAAGATGGAGCAGTGGATGGCCAAGCTTGGCCTTCCGCTGGCCCTGATCAGCTTCGTATTCATCTATTGGTTCTGCCATATAGGCTTTATCGACAACCTGAACGTGGCCGCGCTCACAAGCAAGGCCCAGGCAAGGCTCAACGCCATTGGGCTCGATGCCTTCCTGCGTTCGAACTACGCGATGCTGGCAATTTTTGTAGCATCGCTCATACTCTGGATTACCGAGGCCATTCCGAACTACCTCACCTCCCTTCTGGTGATTCTCGGAATAGTGCTCACCGGAGTTACCACACAAAAGGAAGCTCTCGCCCAACTGGGACATCCTGTAATGTGGCTGAATATCCTAAGCTTCGTCCTTGCCAGCATGCTGGTGAAGACAAAATTCGCAAAGAGACTTGCCCTGGCCTTCGTAATCAAATTCGGCAAATCGGCCAAGGGCGTTCTCTGGAGCTTCATGCTCATCAACCTCATCTTAAGCCTGTTTATCTCCGCTACCACCGTAAAGGCGACCATCATGCTGCCTATCTTTATGGTAGTCTGCGCCATTTACGGCGCATCGGGCGGAAAGAGAAACAACTTCGGACGAAACCTCGTCCTTCAGAATCTTTTCCAGGTGAACATCGGAGCCAACGCCTTCTACACCGGCTCGGGTGCCCACCTGCTTGCAATCTCGCTCATTGCCGGTTTCCTCGGGTCATGTGACTTCGGCTATGCCGACTGGCTCAAGACCTGCGGCCCGATGAGCCTCGTAATACTCGTAATCGGACTCCTATTGGGAATGTACGTCTTCTTCCCTATGAAGAAGGAAGAGCAGAAGCCGCAGATCGAAGGCGGTCTGGAACGCCTCAAAGCCGAACTCAAGGCTATGGGCAAAATCAGCGCCGAAGAAATAAAGGCCGTTGCCATATTCGTGCTCGTTCTCTTCCTCTGGGTTACCAAAGGCACATTCCACAACATAGACGAAACCATTGTAGCCCTCATCGGTGCAGTGATAGCCCTGCTTCCGGGAGTAGGCGTGGTAAAATGGAACGATGTGGACATCCCTTGGCACCTGATGATTTTCTCGGCAGGCGCCTACACCTTGGGATCGGGCCTCAACGCCACCGACCTGCCGAACACGATGGTGAACGCCGCATTCGACTCTCTGGGCATAACCGCCTCCACCCCTTACTGGGTGCTCTACCTAGCTCTAACCTTTTTAATGATATTTTCCGGACTTCTCTTCCAGTCGAAAACCATCAGGACCATGGTCTTTGTACCTATTGCACTGGGAGTCGAAGCCAAATTCGGCTTTATGCCGATGAGTCTGGCACTGCCTGTAAGCATGCTGATCGAGCACGTGTATGTGTTCCCGTTCAATAGCAAACCGGCTGCCCTTCTCTACACTACAAACCA
Source organism: uncultured Bacteroidales bacterium (assembly GCA_946055165.1). Lineage (GTDB taxonomy): Bacteria > Bacteroidota > Bacteroidia > Bacteroidales > UBA932 > Cryptobacteroides. The sequence continues at coordinate 11,088 of CAMGFA010000025.1, read as the reverse complement.
GTACAGCCAGGGCGATGCCTTCAAATTCGGCATCACGATGATGATTATATCCTGGCTTCTGATTCTGGTATGGGGCGCAACCTTCTTCAAATGGTTCGGCATAACTCCAGGATTGTTCTGAAATGATTGATATAAAGACAAAAATACACGACAAGTTCTCCATCGAATTCAAGGTGGGCTTCGTCACCCGCAGAAAGGCCAAGAAAAATGACTTTTCCGTGGCAATGTGGATTTTTGTCCCCGACAGCCTGGACATCACTCCGGCAACCTACAGCAAACAGGACTTCTACCGGGATGTCAAAACCAATATCCGGCTCATAACCCCGAGTTTCATTCTGCGCGACATTGTTGGCGGACAGGCTCTGCCTTACAACAATGTCAAGAACGCGGCAATCACAATGGCATCGGACCCAAGCCGCAGCCACAGCACCGACTTCATCTATCAGGCCAAGATGTTCGCAGCAATTGTCAAGAGTTCACTCCGCGACGAATGCAACTACATCATAGCCGCCGACAATGAAGACCAGGCAAAACTCGTAAGCAATTATGTCCAGAACCTGCGCGGAATTGTCAACGCCTTCAAAGACCTCAAGATGCTTATCAGCACCCCTTCGGTGCCATCTTACGCAATAGAGGCCTACAATATGGCCTGCGATTTCCTCTGCACGGTGAGCAACCAGCACAGCCTCAAACTGCTCAAGTCGCTCAAAACCAAGAAGAGCATGAATGCGCAGAAGCAGGAAATAGTGGATCTGGTGAGTGAAATCAACGCTCTCAGACACGCCAGAGGCTATTCCAGCACGGCCGACGTCTATAAACACGGGGTACTCAAAAAATATGTGGAAAGCCAACTCTACCTCAGAGTGCCGAAAAAGCGCGACGGTTTTCTTGTGGAACAGGCCTATTACAGCCTGGCTGCCGGCCTTGCAATGATTTTTGCCACGGTGATAGCCTGGGCTTTCCAGTCCTACTTTGGCCAGTTCACATGGCCGCTTTTCCTTGCCCTCATCATAAGCTATATGATGAAAGACAGGATAAAGGACCTTATGAGATACTGGTTTGCCCACAGGATAAGCAACAACTACTACGACAACAAAGCCAAAATCAGCCTAAACAACAAGCAGATAGGCAAACTCAAAGAGGCTATGGACTTTATCCAGCGCAGCAAGGTTCCTCAGGAGGTTCTCAAAATCCGCAAAACCGGAGCCCTCATACCGAGCGAGAATGTGCGTCTGGGCGAGAAAGTGATTCTCTACCGCAAAAAAGTTTACATAGACAGGGATAAGATGATGGAAAATGCCAGCTACAACTACAGCGGGGTAAACGACATCATCCGCCTGCACATGAACAGCTTTATGCACAAGATGGACAACCCTCAGGTGAGTATAGACTATCTCGACGAAAACGGAAAACTCAAGACAGCCCTCTGCCCCAAGGATTATTACATAAACATTGTGCTGGAGTACCGTTACGACTCCATTGTGGATTACAAGCACCTCATCATCACGCTCAACCGCGAGGGCATAAGCTCAATCGAGGAAAGAAACATTTGAAGCTAATTCCGAAACAGCCCATTCTGTTTCTGTTTTTGTAGGTTTTTAATACAAAAATAGTATCTTTGTGAACTGCGTGCAGAAGCGCAGATTTAATGTTATGCCAAATGAAATCATAGGCCGCGTTTCCCAGATTGTGGGTCCTGTAGTGGATGTCCATTTCGAGAATTGCGACCCTTCAAAAGAAAGTCTCCCCCTCATTCACGAAGCGCTCGAAATCCGGCGCCCGGGCAAGGATTCCCTCCTGATAGAAGTTCAGCAGCACATAGGTGAAGATACAGTGCGCTGCGTAGCCATGGACTCCACCGACGGCCTCAAACGCGGTATGGAGGTGCATTGCAGCGGCTCCTGCATAAGCATGCCCCAGGGCGAGCAGATCAGAGGGCGTGTAATGAATGTCACCGGGCAGGTGATCGACGGACTCGGCAGCCTTGACAGAACGGGCAGCCTCCCCATCCACAGAGAGCCTCCAAAATTCGAAGACCTCAAGACCAGCAAGGAAGTTCTCTACACCGGAATCAAGGTCATCGACCTTTTGGAGCCTTATCTCAAAGGTGGAAAGATTGGTCTCTTCGGAGGAGCCGGTGTGGGCAAGACAGTGCTTATCAAAGAGTTGATCAACAATATCGCTAAAAGGCACAACGGTTTCTCAGTCTTTGCCGGAGTGGGTGAAAGAACCCGCGAGGGCAACGACCTGCTGAGGGAGATGATAGAATCGGGCGTAATCAAATACGGAAAAGCCTTCGAAGAGGCAATGGCCCAGGGACGCTGGGACACCTCCCTCATCGACCCCGAAGAGCTCAAGAAGAGCCAGGTTGCAATGGTGTTCGGGCAGATGAACGAGCCGCCTGGAGCGCGAAGCTCTGTGGCTCTTTCGGGCCTTACCATCGCCGAAAGTTTCCGCGACTCGCAGAATCCGGAGGACCCGAAGGACATCCTCTTCTTCATAGACAATATCTTCCGATTCACCCAGGCCGGTTCGGAAGTATCGGCCCTCTTGGGCAGAATGCCGTCGGCAGTGGGCTACCAGCCTACCCTCGCAAGCGAAATGGGCCAGATGCAGGAGCGCATTACCTCGACCAAAAACGGCTCCATCACCTCTGTGCAGGCCGTTTATGTTCCGGCCGATGACCTCACGGACCCGGCTCCGGCCACCACCTTCTCGCACCTCGACGCCACCACGGTACTCAGCAGAAAGGTAGCGGGTTTGGGAATTTATCCGGCAGTGGACCCTCTGGAATCGACTTCCCGCATTCTCGACCCTCTCGTGGTAGGCGAAGAACACTACAACACAGCCCAGAGGGTGAAACAGATTCTCCAGCGCAACCAGGAACTGCAGGACATAATCGCCATTCTGGGTATGGACGAACTCTCCGACGAAGACCGGCTTCTTGTAAACCGCGCCCGCAAGGTGCAACGTTTCCTTTCGCAGCCTTTCTATGTGGCCGAGCAGTTTACCGGCGTGAAAGGTGTAATGGTTGATATCGAAGACACAATAAAAGGCTTCAATATGATTATTGACGGAGAACTCGACTCCCTCCCGGAGCAGGCCTTCCTCAATGTGGGTACCATAGAAGAAGCCATAGAAAAGGGCAACAAGATACTCGAAAGCCTCAATTAAAAGATGGATTTGAAGATCATATCGGCCGAAGCCGAACTCTACAATGCTGAAGTTCAGGCAGTTTTCTTTCCCGGAAAGCTTGGGGAATTCGAAGTGCTGCCCCACCACGGCGATATGATTGCCGCCCTCGAAGAAGGTCCAGTGCGCATACGCACAGACAAAGGAGAATCCCGGCTGGGCATCAAATCCGGTTTTGTAAAAATTGTCAAGGACAAAATAACAGCCTGCGTGGAAATATGATGTACAAACGCCTGCTCATCCTGCTTGCAAGCCTTATGCTTGTTCCGGCTTTCAGTCTGAAGGCCGGGCAGAGCCCCGTGCAGGAAAAGGAAGAGGCCGCCCTCGACATCAACGAGTACATCTTCGGTCATATAGGCGATGCCTACGAATGGCATATCACCACCATAAACAACAAGCACATAAGCATTTACCTCCCGGTAATCCTGCACAGCAAAAACAGCGGCTGGCACTGCTTCAGCTCCAGGCACTTCCACCACGGCAGCGAAAGCTACAAAGGCTTTTATATTGCTGAAAACGGCAAAATTATGGAGCTGCTGCCAAACGGAGAAAGCCTGAAGCCTCTGGACATCTCCATTACAAAAAATGTTGCGGGCCTGTTTTTCAACTGTCTGGTTCTTCTTCTGATAGTCCTGCTCCCGGCACGCTGGTACCGCAAGCACGACGCCATGAAAGAAGTCCCTACAGGCTTTACCGGAGCAATGGAAATGCTTATTACAATGGTGGAGAACGATGTTATAAAGCCTTGTGTGGGAGAAGATTACAAACGCTACTCCAATTATCTGCTCACAGCTTTCTTCTTCATTTTCGTAAACAATCTGCTTGGAATAGTCCCATTCTTCCCCGGCGGAGCCAACATTACCGGCAATATAGCCGTAACCTTCTGCCTGGCGATATTCACCTTCCTGGCCACCAACCTCGGAGCCAATAAGCACTACTGGAAAGACATTTTCTGGCCTCAGGTACCGACCTGGCTCAAAGTGCCTATACCTCTTATGCCGGCAATAGAAGTCATTGGAATGTTCACCAAGCCTTTCAGCCTTATGGTCAGGCTCTTTGCAAATATCCTTGCAGGTCACATAATGCTTCTCGGTGTGGTGGCAGTCATTTTCCTCACAGCCAAAATGGGCGCTGCCCTCAATGGCGGTCTGAGTGTAATATCAGTTGTATTCGGAGTATTTATGGACATCCTGGAACTGCTTGTGGCATTTATCCAGGCCTATGTTTTCACCATGCTCTCATCCGTTTTCATTGGAATGTCAAGACAAAAAGCTCATTAAAATATAAAAGATTATGTTACTTTCAATTATTCTTCAGGCAGCCACAGGCGCTGCACTCGGAAAGGCAGGCATAGCAATTGCCGCAGCAGCTGCCGCTTTCGCAGCAGCATTGGGAATCGGCCGCATTGGAAAATCGGCCCTTGACGCTGCCGCCCGCCAACCGGAATACACCCAGAAATACCAGATGGTTGCGATTATCGTTGGCGCACTCGTGGAAGGTGCCTGTCTTTTCGCAATCCTTGTTTGTCTGCTCGGAATCCTGAACTGAGATGTCGCTCATAACTCCTGATTTCGGCCTCATCTTCTGGATGACCCTGATTTTCGGCGTGGTGTTCTTCATCCTCGCCAAATTCGGGTTCCCGGCCATCACCTCCATGGTGCACAAAAGGCAGGAAAGCATTGAGCAGAGCCTCAAGGATGCCGCCCTCGCCCGTGAGCAGCTGGAGCAGATGGAAAAGAAACGGGAGCAGATGATGCAGGAAACGCTCAAGGAGCAGGCCGAACTTCTGGCCGATGCCAACAGAAACGCCGACCTGATTCTCCAGAAGGCCCGCGAACAGGCCTCACAGCAGAGCGAAATCTTCCTCGAGCAGGCCCGTGAGCAGATTGAGCGGGAGAAGGAGGCCGCAATGAGGCAGATACGCCGGGAAGTAGCCGGACTGTCGGTGGAGATAGCAAGGAAGGTTCTCAAAGACGAACTGTCCCTGCAGCACAGACAGGAGGACTATCTGAACAGGATTATCGACGGGCTGCACAACGATAACAGACAACAGGGCAACTGATGACAACGGGAACCATATCCAAGCGCTACGCAAAGGCCTTCTATGAGTTCTGCACGGAATATTCCGCTGCGGAAAACTGCTACAGGCAGGCACAGATGCTGCTCCAGGGAGGGCAGCCGGAAGCCTTGTGTCCCGAATTGGAGAAACTCATCAAACTGCTCGTTAAGTCAGGGAGACTTCCCTATGTCAAATTCATTCTGGCCGATTTCATCTCGCTCTATGACCAGGCTCACAATATTGTGAGAGTGAGGATTACGAGCGCCGTGGAACTGCAGGACGCAGAACTTCGCATAAAGGAGTACCTGCAAAGCAAGTTCGGCGGAGAAATCGCCTTCAGCAAAAAAGTGGACCCCGCACTTATCGGGGGATTTGTGCTGGAAGTGAAGGACAAGGTTATGGACACCAGCATAAAGACAGCTCTGGACAGCATTGAACGGAGACTGGACGAATTGAACAAAAGAATTGTGTAAATGGCTCAGAACATCAAAGCAAGCGAAGTATCGAACATTCTGCTGGACCAGCTCCGCGGAATAGACATAAATGCCCGTTGGGAGGAAGTAGGCTATGTTCTTCAGGTGAGCGACGGCGTGGCCCGCATTATGGGTCTTGCCAACTGCGAGGCCGGAGAACTGCTGCGTTTCGAAAACGGCATTATGGCAGTGGCAATGAACCTGGAAGAGGACAATGTGGGAGCAGTGCTTCTCGGCCCTACCGACCAGGTCTTCGAAAACATGAGAGTGTCCCGCACGGGCCGTATAGCCTCCATCAAGGTGAGCGAACAGCTTCTGGGGAGAGTCGTGGACCCTCTGGGCAACCCTCTCGACGGCCTGGGAGAGATTCCCGGACCGGCAGTGGAAATGCCGCTTGAGCGCAAAGCCCCGGGAGTAATCTTCCGCGAACCCGTGAGCGAGCCTCTGCAGACCGGTCTCAAAGCCATTGACGCAATGATTCCTATCGGCCGCGGCCAGCGAGAGCTCATCATCGGCGACCGCCAGACCGGCAAAACAGCCATAGCCATAGACACAATCATCAACCAGAGGGAGAACTGGCTCAAAGGCGAACCCGTCTATTGCATATATGTAGCCATCGGCCAGAAAGGCTCCACCATTGCCAACATCGTGCAGACCCTGCGCAATAAGGGAGCCCTCGACTACACGATAATAGTTGCTGCGACTGCGGCCGATCCGGCAGCGGTGCGCTACTACGCCCCTTTCAGCGGTGCGGCAATCGGAGAGTACTTCCGCGACACGGGACGGCACGCCCTTGTTATTTACGACGACCTCTCCAAGCAAGCCGATGCCTACAGGGAAGTGTCCCTCATCCTGCGCCGTCCATCGGGCCGTGAAGCCTACCCTGGCGATGTGTTCTACCTGCACTCGAGACTGCTGGAAAGAGCCGCCAAAATCATTGGAGAGCAGGCTATTGCAGAGGAAATGAACGACCTTCCGGACAGCCTTCGGGGAAAGGTGCGCTCAGGCGGCTCGCTCACCGCACTGCCGATTATCGAGACCCAGGCCGGAGACGTATCGGCCTACATCCCTACCAATGTGATTTCCATCACCGACGGCCAGATTTACCTCGAAAGCGGACTCTTCAATCAGGGCGTCCGTCCGGCTGTGAACGTGGGTATTAGCGTTTCGCGCGTGGGCGGATCGGCACAAATCAAAAGTATGAAGAAAGTGGCGGGAACGCTCAAACTGGACCAGGCGCAGTATGTGGAGCTGGAGAGCTTCGCCAAATTCTCCTCGGACGTGGACAAAATCACGCTTATGGCTCTGGACAAGGGCCGAAAGAACAATCAGCTGCTCATTCAGGCGCAGTACTCCCCTATGCCGGTAGGCGAACAGGTGGCGGTGCTGTACTGCGGTACCCACTCGCTGATGGCAGGCATAAAGGTGGAGCAGGTGCAGGAATTTGAACGCCTTTTCCTCAATACCCTGCGCACTTCGCAGCCGCAAACAATAGAGAGACTCAGTCAGGGAGAGTACAGCGAAGATATTTTCGAAGTGATTGAAAAAGTTGCCGCAACGGTTTGCGCGGGACTAAAGCAGGAATAAAATGGCTACGCTCAAGGAAATAAAGTCGAGGATTGCATCGGTCCGGAGTACTCTCAAAATTACTTCGGCAATGAAGATGGTGTCGGCCGCCAAGCTGCACAAGGCCCAGCAGGCTTTCGAAAGCCTGTCGGCCTACGAATTCGAGCTCAACTCCATCCTCGAAGAACTCTCCCTGAGCAAAAAAAGCATCTACAGCAAGGCCATAAACGAAGCGGCGCCCGCAGCCATAGTGGCGCTGAGCTCCAATTCCTCGCTCTGCGGGGCCTTCAATGCCAACGCCATAAAGGCGGCAAGGCAGGCCATCGAAGCCCAGGGCAGGCAGGCCGTGCTCTATCTCATCGGTAAAAAACTGAGCGACAGTCTCCTGCGCGACGGTCTGAAACCTATCCGCGACCTCAATGCCCTCTCACAACACTGCTCCTATGAGCAGGCCGCTCAACTGGCCGATGAACTTATAGAAAGCTTCCTCGAAGGCAAAATCAGCCGGGTGGAGCTGGTGTGGACGCACTACCACTCTATGGGAAAGCAGATTAACCAGAGCGAAACTTTCCTGCCATACAGCCCGGTTTTCAAAAAACAGGACTGGCCGGCAGTGGAAGAAAAATATATTCTCGAACCGGACAAGGAAGCCCTTTTTGAGGAACTGCTGCGTAAAGCCTTGAGGTTGAGGATTTACAGCCTTCTGATAGACAATGCCACAGCGGAACACGCCAGCCGTACCGTGGCCATGCAGAGCGCATCGGACAATGCCCAGAACATCCTCTCCGAGCTTACGCTGGAATACAACAAGAGCCGCCAGGCAAAGATTACCGCAGAAATCCTCGACCTTGCCGCAGGAAGCCAACAATGAGAAAACTCGCCTTCATAGCATTGCTGTTCTGCATAATGGCAGGAGCCCAGCAGACTAGGCCCGTGCTCATCATCCCCGTGGAGCTGAATGGCGTGCCCTTCGAAAACACGGTCGAAAAGCTGGATTCCACCCTGCAGACCGTATCGGCCTATTGCCGGGACAATCTCAATGACAAGTACCCCTGCGAGTTCGTACAGGCCCCGACAGTGAGACTCACAGGCAGCTACAACAACGACAACATACATATCGCAGTTATCGATGCTTGCCGCCAGCTCTCAAAACACATCAATTTCGCGGAATATCACAATGGCGTAGGGCTGATTTTTTCCGGAGAAAACATTTTTCCTCACGAAAACAGCATTGAAAACCTCAATGCCTCCATCGTAGTAAACGGCATTTCCATCAGAAGCTATTTCGCCACAAGTGAATTCATCAACGGCAAAGTGCTCGAAGCCGGCCTTATCTGCCACGAATACGGGCATCTTCTCGGGCTTAAAGACATGTACGATACCGACGGAGCCAACAGCAACGGCTTGAGCCCCGGGCTTTGGGGCAGCACTGCGCTTATGGACAAAGGCGAACAGAACGGGGACTACCTCTGCCCGGCGGGGCTCAATGCCATAGACCTCAAGACCCTGGGGATAGGAGTGTGCGACACCCTCAAGCCCGGAAACTACAATCTGCAGCCTCTGAGCCGCGAGCAGCGCTACCTCTATCTGCCTTGCGATGTGGACGATGAATACTTCCTCTTCGAGTGCCGCAGCCAGGAAAAATGGGACAGCCTCATTGGCGGAAACGGCCTTCTGGTTTACCACATAGACCAAAGCTACAACAAGAGCGGCTATTCCACCTTTTACAAGCAGAATCTCAACGCTTCCGAGCGCTGGGAATACAACGAAGTCAACTGCAGGCCCGACCATCAGTGCGCCAGACTGCTCAAGGCCAACCCCGATGCCGAAACGGTGGGCGATGTCTTCTTCCCTTTCGCAGACAATCGTGTCCTGAGCAGCGAAAGCAGCCCGGCCCTGCGCTTCTGGAGCGGCAAAGGCAGCACCCTCGCCCTTTTGAACATACAGATTATGGACGATTCGTCCGTGAGCTTTGATGTAATAGAGCCAATTGCCGATGCCGGAGAATACTGCTTCCAGAACGAGGCCAGACTATTCTGGGACATCGACCCGAGCCTTCTGGACCAGATTGAAGACTGCACGATATATCTCAATTCCAATGGCGAAGACAGGCAGGAATTCAAGACAATGCCAAACTCCAAAGGACGCGTATCAATCAGCTTCGACTCACTCAGGGACAATTGCATCTACGATGTGGAGCTGCATATAGAAAGCCTTATGGGCCCTTTCAGCTCTGAAAAACAATTCAAGACCTTGGTGATAGACAGCAGAAACACCTACCCTTTCATTTTCCTGTTCGACGCAAAACGCGACAGCCGCGGCAATTTCCTTTTGGGCAGCAGTTTCCCGCTGCACGTTTTCAACGCCTTTGATGTGGAGGAGATTGTATGGACCTTCGACGGTAAAACTCCCCAGCTCAATTCCGACGGGCTATTTGTTGTGGAAAGGGACGGAGTCTTGAAAGCCGAGCTGCATTACAGCGACGGCAGCTGCGAAGTTCTCTGCAAAAGCATCAGTGTACGATGAAGAAAAGAAGTCTCATATTGTTCTGCATTCTCCTGCTGCTCAATGCCTGCGAGGAGAACACCTACACACCCCAATTTCTTGAGGACAACAAAATAAGGATGGAGGTGGGGAAAGAGATTGTCTTCACCTACGACCCTGTTGCCTGCCAGTACTCCTACAACCTGGAGCGCTGCGAATTCAGGGCCCATACCGACAATATGTCGGAGTTCTTCCACATCCGTCTTGAATCTCTGCCAAATACAGAAGGCGAGGAAATCATTGCCAGCAAAATGGAATGGACCCAGAAGAACTGGATAAACCAGAGCAGAAAAAATATTGTCCTGCAAGTCGTTAAACTGCAGGACAACAAAGTCTGGCTGTGGAACAGCAAAGAATCAATTAAAATGATTGTGCAATTCCAATAAAGTCTGCTGCCTTGAGGGCTGCACCTCCGATGAGGCCGCCGTCGATATCAGGCTGAGCGAAAAGTTCCTTTGCATTTGAAGGCTTGCAAGAGCCACCATAAAGAATGCTGGTATTCTCAGCAGCCTCTGCACCGAACTTGTCGGCAATGGTCTTGCGGATGAAAGCGTGGATTTCCTCTGCCTGCTCTGCAGTAGCAGTCTTGCCGGTTCCGATGGCCCATACAGGCTCATAAGCAACAACGATGTGAGCAAGCTCCTCAGCAGTGAAGTTGTAAAGAACATTCTTGATCTGGCTTGCGCATACATCGAAATGCTTGCCTGCCTCCCTCTCTTCGAGGTTTTCACCAACACAGAGAATAACGTCGAGACCGTTTGCAAGAGCAAGCTTTGTCTTTTCAACGAGTTTCTCATCGGTCTCGCCATAGTACTGGCGGCGCTCTGAGTGACCAAGAATAGTATAGCTGCAACCTACGGAAGCAAGCATTGCAGCAGATACTTCACCGGTATAGGCACCTTTCTCCTTGTCTGCGCAGTTCTCGGCGCTGAGAGCAACTACAGAACCCTTTACTACCTCAGCTACAGGATAGAGATGGGTGAAAGGAGTAGCGATAATAAGTTTTACATCAGCAGGTACCTCAGCAGCACCTTCTACAACAGCTTTTGCAAGCTCGAGGCCTTCTGGAACTGTAGTGTTCATCTTCCAGTTGCCGGCTACGATTTTCTTTCTCATATTGTCGTAATAATTAGTAATTTCAATTCGGGCGCAAAGATAAGAAAAATCCGCCTCTTTTCCTATTGAATGGGATAGGCAGTATATAACAAAAGATGCCCGACTGTTGAACACAATCGGGCATCCGAAAAGCGGCAG
>CAMGFA010000024.1 GCA_946055165.1 uncultured Bacteroidales bacterium | reverse complement strand
TTTTGACTGAAAATACTTCATTTTAGCGAAATTAGGGCCTTTTTTCGCTATTCTGACTGAAAATACTTCATTTTAGCGAAATTAGGGCCTTTTTTCGCTATTCTGCGCGCTCTTGAGGGTCTTGCCTTCAGAGACTCCTTCCCACTTCGCTTCGCTTGTGGGCCCCTTCCTTCCTCAGGAGACGAGGTCTCTTTCGGCAAGACCCTCAAGAACGCTTCCAACAGCATCACCTTGCCAGATACCCTGACAGCGAAAGTTATTCTGCCCGGTCGGCGCGCGGAGCCACCCAGAGAGCTCAGGCGCGAGGACAGTGCGCGGAAATAGCTTTCAATACCAAAAAAGTTTCATATAATCAGATGTTTATAATTTCGCTAAGATAAAAGAAAAATTCCGGACTAAATCCGGAATTTCTCATACTAATGGACTTCGAATTCATTAATCCAATAATCCCAAGTCAAAACCGGCTCTTTCATCAGAAGTTTCACATACTTTGCATTCTGCCTGGTGAAAGAGATTGTGTGCTTACAATTGCCACTTTCAGTCGTCGGATCAGAAGCGGGGTCATAGGAGGTCTCTGAAGCGACTGTGCTGAAGCTTGTTCCATCGAGAGACAATTGCAGCTCAAAAGATTTTGCTGCATTTGCGGCCGGCCAGATAATGACAACACTTCCCACCGGAAGTTCTTCTCCGAGATCCACCTGGAACCATTCTTCTTCGTGAGTCTCGGCTACCCAATAGTATTCCTCATTTCCCATCACTGCATTGGATGCAGGATAGAACGCTGAAGATGCAGTAGCGGTCTGTCCCTTGGCATAGTTGCTGGTCGGAGTCTTGTCAAGGCTCAAATCATAATACAGCTCCAACTCTTTGATGGTATAGTTCCAAACGTTTACACATTTGTTCATCTGGATTTTGATATACCTCGCCTTTGTCGGTTCATATACTATGGAGCAGATTCCATCGGAAGGACAGGTATAGCCTCGTGCTGCATAAACATTCTGATAGCTTTCACCATCAGAAGAGAGCATAACATCGAAACTCGTTGCATAAGCACCCGAATCCCAAGTAATTACCACATTATTGGACATCCTCTCCTTGCCGAGGTCAACAATCACATATTCAGTGCCAGTTGATCCTGCCTGCCAAGAAAATTCAGGATTTCCATAAGTGATTTGGGAAGCAGCGGTCTGATTGGAAGAGGCTGTCACTGTTTTGCCCAATGCGATATTTGCATTGCCCCAGGCTGCATCCGGAATCTCAATTTCTCCAAGATAAAGATTGCCGTTTCGTTCGAGAGTGCAGGCAGTATTTTTTACAGCCTTTACCACCTTGCCTTCAGTATTTACAAAATCCACTTCAAATAAATCATAAGAGCCGGGGAGCACTTCGAAATAATACTTTCCACCATTTTCGAAAGTTCCCTCCAGTTTCACGGACTTGCTTCCGTTCTCCACAGAAACAATGGCCGGAACACCGGTCTCGGAAATTGTGAAATTCACATCTCCAGCCATTGCTTGTGTTGATTTCAATTCTACAGAACTGATTGAGGCTGCGGAATTGAGAGTGAACGATACAATGGCACCCATATTCTTGAACTTTAGTTCAGGCTCACCGCTGCCATAATCAGCAACAGCAGTTGTCACATTAGCATCCTGTCCAAAAGAAGCATTAGCAGCAGTCTGAACGGATGGGAAAGCAAGCGTTCCGCTTGCAGTGGCATAGTCAAATGAAGACAGTGCGGATGAAGGATAAACAGCATAGAAGCTGGTGGAAGTGGAGGCATCTGTTACTCCGCCGTGGAATTTGGCAAGAGCTCCGCCGTCCTCAATGGACGATGGTGCCAATTCACTCAGCATCTGGGCATCGGAAGTGTTCAGATATGCGACCTTTATCCTGTCGCTTTCATTCCATAATACATTTACGCCAGAAAGACTTGTCTTCAAGGACGTGCCTTCATCTGTTGTACAGGTGAAGACGACATCCTTGGACTCGGCCTGTTCTTTGGTACAGGAAGAGAGCATCAATGCTGCGCCGGCAAGAATCAATAAATATAAATGCTTTTTCATAATGTCAATAGTCTATTTCAAACATACCGGAACAAGTCTCTTCATCACTATATGCTTCACTATTGTAACTCGTACAAATAATGGTTTCAGGCGAGAGATTCAAAACTTCTACCTGGGGGGGTAAGTAGGCTTTAGCCTTTGTGGTTTTAATATATTTCATATAATTGTGCTGTTAAAACGGAAATGATAAACAACAGCACCAATAATTAACATCAATAACCAGGATTCTGGGTAATTGAACCGCCAGTTCTGTCGATTTCGACCTGAGGAATTGGAAAGACTTCGTTTCTGCCTTTCTGGAATGAACCCGGTCTTACCTCCATCATTCTGTCAACATATTCTCCCCAACGTTTGAGGTCGTAATAGCGGTTGTACTCCATTGCAAGTTCCACGCGGCGTTCGTGCTTTACGGCAGCGAGCAGGTCGTCCGATGCGCTCACCATCTTGAGCGGAATGTTCGGAATGATGAGAACTCTTTCCACAGCTTCGGCATCTTCTCCCCTGGAATTGTTTGCTCTGGTTCTAACATCGTTAATGTAGCGGACAGCCTCACTCTTTTCTCCTCCGGTACGGATAATGGCCTCTGCATAGAGCAGCAGGATATCTGCGTAGCGAATATGCATATACGAGAAAGGATCATCTCCCCAACCCAAACCTCTGTGAGCTTTCACGACAAAGGCCTTTCTGCTGTGATACCCTGTACTTGGATATGTGGAGAAATCGAGAACCTCCGTTTTGGAACCTGCAGGGAACTTGTCGCCAGGCTGAATGATTGTAAACAGAAGCCTTGGGTCTCCCTCTTCGAATTCATCCACGAGGTTCTGGGTAGGCTGGTCGAAACCATAGGCTCCCGTTGAACGTGGGCTGCAGTACACCGGAACGAAAGAACCATAGATATTCTGTCCCGGATCGTCACCTCTGATATCCACAAAAATAGCCTCATCGGAATAGTAATTGTCTTCGAGCCAGAGGCTTTGGAAATTAGGCTCGAGGCTGTACTTTCCAATAACATTTTTAAGGGAAGCAAGGGCCTCGGCATAGTGGCTTTCATCGTTCTTTGCCCAATACATCTCAACCTTTCCCTTCAGTGCCCAGGCGGCCTCGAGGGTAACGCGGCCCAGCTCTGCTGCAGGCAAGGCTGCTTTGGTTGGCAGGGCGGAGCTTTCGATGGCTTCCGTAAGTTCATCCACGATGAACTTGAGGGTCTCGTCTTCCGTAGCCCTTACGATAGATCTCGAATCGGCCGGAGCAAGAGTTGTAGTAATGAGCGGAACACCGCCGAAAGCCTTTGTGAGCTCGAAATACATGAAAGCCCTTAAAAAACGCACTTCTGCCACATATCTGGACTTCTCTTCTGTACTCACCGGATAGCCCTCGCTGTCCACAAGTTCATAAATAGGGAAATTGTCAAGGCAAATATTACAGTTTCCTATTCCAGCATACATCTGTGCCCAAAAATTGTTAAGCACATTGTTGGAAGAGGTGGCGTAACCATAAGCCATATCATTTATCGGAGCATTGTCTCCAGCATCGGAACCACCCTTTTCAGCATCATCAGTACAAACATCACCGATGGCGAAACGAGGCTTTTCATATCCATGCACATCGTGAAGGGAATAATAACACTTGTAAACAGAGCCCAATCCGGCATCGTTAGAAGTGAAGAAATTAGGTTCATCCATTACTCCCAATGAAGGCCTGTCAAGCCAAGCGTCGCAAGAACTAATGACGAGAAGGGAACTGAGGGATGCAAGTATATTGATAATCTTTTTCATAACAACTAAAATTTAAGATTTACACCCAATGAGAATACTCTTGCCTGAGGATAATATCCACTATCGATTCCATTGGTAAGAGGGCTGGAAGAACCCATCTCCGGATCGAGACCTGAATATTTGGTGAGTGTGAGAAGGTTCTGAGCACTTACATATACTCTAAACTGGCTCAAACCGACTTTGCGGACAAGTTTAGAAGGAAGAGAGTATCCGAGCTGGAGATTTTTGATTCTAAGATAAGAACCATCTTCCACAAAGTAATCGGAAACCTCTTGATTCAATCCTTGATTCTCGGAAATTCTATGGAAGGTACCCGAAGTGCCTTCACCATGCCAAGACCTCTCAAGGAAGCCTGCCGGAGCATTGAGATAAGCAGTACCGGACTCGAGGTCATACATCTTCATATTGAGGACGTCATTACCCTGGGAGCCCTGAAGGAACATACTGAAATCCAAGCCTTTATAAGCCATATTGAGAGTGAGTCCATATACAAAGTCCGGCCAAGGATTTCCTATTATGGTACGGTCCTTATCGTCGAGGACATCGTCGCCGTTGAGGTCCTTGAAACGGATGTCGCCTGGAACGGAAAGCTCTCTTTGTGCACTTCCCTCAACTTCGGCGGCATTCTGGAAAATACCGTTGGTAACATAGCCGTAGAAATAACCTACAGGCATTCCGACTTCAGTCTTGGTAAGAACCATATCGGTAAGATATGCTGTACCATAAATGGCATCGCCATTACCAAGAGAAAGAACGGTATTCTCATAAGTCGAGATATTTGCATTGATTCCATAAGAGAAATCGCCAACACTGTCGTTCCAGCCTACGCTGAACTCCCAACCACGGTTGAGCATTGTGCCGACATTGGCGTATGGATCATTAGGATAACCGATAGTTGAAGGCTGAGGCTCCTTCATAAGCATATCGCAAATCTTCTTACTGAAGTAGTCGGCAGTGATATCGAGCTTGCCTCTGAAAAGACCGAGGTCGATACCAAGGTCGAACTGCTTGGAAGTCTCCCACTTAAGAGAAGCGTTTCCTACATTCAAACGGCCAGATGCGATATATACAGTCTGTGCATTTCCAAATTGATACCTGTTCCAGATGTTTGTTCCATAAGTGGACTGATAAGAGCCTCCGGAGATATTCTGATTACCGATATGTCCATAGCTGACACGAAGCTTGGCCTCGTCCAGCCAAGAGCGGGTGCTCTCCATAAATGCCTCTTCCGAGAGTCTCCAAGCGGCCGATACGGAAGGGAAAGTTCCCCAACGGTAGCCTGGAGCGAATTTGGACGATCCGTCCGAACGGAGGTTCACGGCAAAGAGATATCTGTCATCGTAATTGACTGTGGCTCTTCCGAAGAAAGAGAGCAGCGCATTACTATAAGGGTATCCCGATACTGTCTGGTTAATGGTTCCTGCACTGAGAATGGCCATGCTTGGGTCATTGTTCGGAGTTCCCTGGATGGAAGCGGTTGATGTTCTCACTTTCGTTTCTTCTGCAGAAGTACCGATAAGAGCACCAAGTTTGAACTTGCCGATCTGCTGGTCATAGTTGAGAGTCTGCTCCCAAACCATATAGTCAGACCTTGTATTGGATTCGATTACTGTATTTTCATTAGCATAATCACTAGGGCTCAACTGATAAGATGGCTGGAAACCGTCTGTATAGCCCCTTCCCAAATCCATTCCGAAACGGGAATTGAATTTGAGCACATCCAGAAGCTTGATTTCAAGATTTGCTCCGCCCCTTATAGAAAGTGAGCCATATGTACTCTGACGCATTCTCTCAATCTGAGCGACAGGATTCCGCTTGTTTGAGAACAGAATACCCGCATATTGAGAGTATTTGTTCATAGGCTCGTATCCGAGATAAATGTTAGAGAAGAAGTCCGGAACATCTACCAGATTATTTCTAAAGACCGGAGTGATAGGATCGGCACCCATTGAAAGGAAAATGGTACCCGTAACAGGGTTGTTCTCATCTGCCAGAAGGCGGCTTTCGTTATAAAGGCCAATGTTTGCAGAGAAGTTCACGCGTTCGTTGATCTGTGCATTGATAGTATTTCTCCAAGAAAGCCTCTGATAATTTGTTCCCTTGACGATACCGTCCTGTCCAGTATATGAAAGAGTGGAAGAAAAGGCGAGTTTCTCACTACCGCCGTTGATGCTCACGCTATGGTTCTGCATAGGGGCATTTCTGTGCATAATCTCCTTCCACCAGTCTGTACCAGCGCGACTTCCGGTATTCTTTTCCACAAAATTGAGAACCTTTTCAATATTTTCATCTGTCGCGAAAGCAGGATGTCTTTCCACTCCGGCATTGTCGGCAGCCAAATTCCTATAGGTGATATATTCTTCTGCCGTAAGCATGTAAGGTCTCTTCCAAGGATTCTGAATCGAATACGAACCATCGTAACTTACCATTATTTTATCTCCTTTGGATCCACTTTTGGTCGTAACGATGATCACACCGTTGGCAGCTCTCGAACCGTAGATTGCAACGGCCGATGCATCCTTGTGTACGGTAATGGTCTCGATTTCGTTAGGGTTCAGGTAGTCGATTCCGCTCTGAGGCAGACCGTCCACGATGAAAAGAGGCGAGTCTGAACTGTTAATGGTACCTATACCACGGATTCTCGTGACGCTGCCTTTTCCTGGAGCGCCACTGGAAGCCGACACGGTAACACCGGCCACTTTTCCCTGAAGGATATTGTTAGCGCTCGTTATGGACATTCCGGCAAACTCATTTGACTTGACTACACCCACAGCGCCGGTCAAATCCTTCTTGGTTGCAGTACCATAACCGATGACGATACTCTCCTCGAGGTATTCCAGAGAATCGTTCAGAATAACAACAAGATTTGCGGCACTGCCACTGACAAGTTCCCTAGTTTCATAACCGAGCATAGAGAAAACCAGAGTGACTTCATTTTCAGCCGCATAGAAAACAAAATGACCATCATTGTCGGACAAGATACCATTGTTGCTGCCTTTCTGAAAGATTCCTACTCCTGCAATAGGACTTCCATTGCTGTCGATAACCTTTCCTTCAATTGTACTTTGGGCGAAAGCAGCGGACGAAAGTCCGAAGAACATCGCCAAAAGCATTGTCACTTTCAAGAAAAAGTGCTTTAGTGATATTGTATTCATATAGTTAGAATATTGTATTGTTTTTAATTAAATCTATCGCTATCATCAACTCTCCAGCTTCTGCGCTGTACCAGTATGTCTTTTGACTGTTTTTGGAAGTAAAAGAATAGATGTGTTTGATATACGCATCAACCCTGTCCTTATCCCCCATACTTGCAGCGCCGAAGCAGATGAAAACCCAAGGAAAATCGGAATAGTTGTGCCCGCTGCACCACTCTCCGAAATGATTGTTGAATTCGGTCCAGAGACTCTTTGCC
The DNA here is from genome assembly GCA_946055165.1 of uncultured Bacteroidales bacterium. Classification (GTDB taxonomy): domain Bacteria; phylum Bacteroidota; class Bacteroidia; order Bacteroidales; family UBA932; genus Cryptobacteroides. Next base: position 23,239 of record CAMGFA010000024.1, on the reverse strand, counting down.
CGAGAATCATTCTTTTCGAGCACACCCATCATCACAGGAGTGAGCTGGGCTACTGCATCAGCATAAAAATTATTCCAATTGCATTTGTTTCCAGGCTGGTCCAACCACTTGTATGAACCGTTGTTCCAGAGCTGGGACTCAATACCTTCCGCATTCTTTTCAAGATAGAACTGATAATCAACAGAGTCGGTGATTACAGCTTTGTCCTGAAGCCTTTTAGCAGCCAACAAGCCTCTGTACACCTCACAATTGTCCATCAGGTATTTTGCCGGATAAACAAAAGAAGCAACAGAAAGGTAGTCGTTGTCATCGGCACTGAAATCCTCAGGAACCTTGACGCTCGGACTGTCTATGCAGGCAATCAATGCCGAAGCGACAAGATTGAGTTTTTCGCTCCTTTGCTTTAGCCAGTTTTCATTGTCCTCGGAAATATTCATCAGCTTTTCTGCAAGGATAAGGAAGGTGGCAGCATAGGAATCCACAGAATCGTATGTGCCTTTGGTAATTTCTTCCCCATTGGAAATCTGGTAGTCATAAACCGAACCGGGGATTTCAGCAGCACCTGTCCTTGGATTGACATTTCCATTGAGCTTGCTGATATACCAGTCCATATACTCCTTCACTATTTTTTCATTAGTGACACCCGGTCTTGTAAGGAGGCCTAATGCTGCATAGTTGGAAAAATACGCACACAATCTGCTGCCGCCAGGAGTATAATTCAAAGCCCCGGTACTGGTTTGCAAAGACCTTATGTAGGCTTCCTGCGATTCAGCAACTGAAGTGTAGATCAGTTCTTTTTCAGGATTTTTACCGATATTGGTCCCGCCGGTCGGTGCGGTGCTCCCGTTTTCTTGGGAGCACGCGCAAGCAGACACGACTACTAATACAAAGGCACCAATCAGCAATTGATTCCGTTTCATTTCTATTTGTAGTTGTAAATTTCAACTTCTTTGAGAGTATAGTTCCAGATATTGACGCATTTTTTCAGTTCAATCTTGACATACCTTGTCTCGACATCTTTGAAATAAACGTAATTCATACCACCATCGTACTGATGGTTATAGCCTTCGGTTCCGAATACCTTGGTGTATTCGGCATCGTCTGAAGAAACCAGAATATCATATGCGGTTGCACTGGCTCCACCGTCCCAATTGAGCAGTATGGTATTGATTGTGGTCGGAGCTCCAAGGTCTATCTTTGCCCATTCGGTGTTTTCATCTGCGCTGCCGGCTTGCCAGAGAGCATCTGTTCCATCGGTAAGATTGTTTTCACTTCCGGCAATAGTGGAAGAAACTGTGGCAACTTTGCCAACAGCAACATTGGCCATTGCAGGGAGTTTGTAAACCTCGAATTCCTTGATGGTATAGTTCCAGATATTGATACATTTCTTCATGAATATCTTCACATATCTGGCCTCGCAGTCAGGGAAGATGAGATTGCAGACACCGTCATCATAAGCAGGACTGTAGTCCGTTCTGTTGAGAACAGTAGTAAAGTTTTCGCCATCGGTAGAAAGCTGCAGGTCGAACTCGACTGCACAAGCACCCGGATCCACATAAAGAACCACATTGTTGATAGTCTTGGTCTCACCCAAATCGACCATTGCCCACTCTTCAGGATCGGCGCTTCCGGCCTGCCAGAGAAGATCTGTTCCATCGGTAAGATTGTTTTCACTTCCGGCAATAGTGGAAGAAACTGTGGCAACTTTGCCCAGAGCAAGGTTGACTTTCTCCTCAACAGGCTGTGCCTCTTCCCTGTAAACTTCAAATTCCTTGATCGTGTAGTTCCAGACATTGATACACTTTGTCATAAGAATCTTTACATAGCGGCCGGTGGTCTCCTCGATGAAAATTGTCTGGATGCCATCGCCTTCACCTGCAAGTGCATTATAGGAATCGGTAAAATAAACGGAAGTGAAAGTCTCCGAATCGTCCGATACCAGAATCTCGAAAGCAGTGGCACTTGCACCCGGATCCCAGCTTATGACAAACTTGTTGAAGCGGCAAACCTTGCCCAGGTCGATTATAGCCCACTCCGTTTCGGTACTCTGTGCCTGCCAGAGGGCATCGGTGCCGTCGGTCAAGTTGGTAGCCGGAGTATTTTCGGACGATGCTGTAACAGCTTTTCCGAGTGCCATATTAGGGTCTTCTGTCTCCTGCGGCTTGAGGAACACGAAACCGGCAAGTTCCTTGGTTCCCTTGTGGTTGGTAACTGCAACCTTTCCCGTTGCGCCATACTGGCTCACTTCGGCAACGATTTCGGTGTCGGACAGTATTTCGAACGATGCTGCCGCCTTGCCTCCGAAAGTGACAGCAGTGGCAGTTTCAAAATTTACACCATAAATGTGAATCTCATCTCCGGGGCCGCCTTCGGTTGGAGAGAAGGATTCAATTTTAGGCATTTGAGACACTGTAATAGGAGTGTTCGGATCGTAAGGATTGGCACCCCTTTCTTCTTGACAGGCAATGCACAGAAAGCACATCGCTGCCATAATCGTTAAAACAGTTCTTTTCATTGTGTTGCTTATTTTTATGTGTTATTTGTTGGATTCGTCAAGTTTCTTGAGATAGTCGCGATAATCGAGGAAGAGTTGCACAGTCCTGTCTTCTCCAATCTGAATGGACATTTCCGGGTCGTTGAAAACGCCTGGGAACTGGTATGTTAGCACCTTTTCGAAATTGTCCAGCAGTCTGAGTTCCGATATTATCTGTTCTATAGGTTTCGGGTACAGGGACATGTCAGGATTGAAGAGGAAGGCCTCGAGGTCGAACCACAGATGTGAACCCGCCTCGTCGCAAAGAGACTGAAGCAGATCGGCCGCCTCCTTGCCGCTGAGGTCATTTTCCGGCATTCTTGCAAAGCCGAAAGGACAGAGGATATCCAGATTCTGAAGAAGACGAGGATAAACATCGAGACTCTGGGTGATGTTCATGCTGTTGGTCGCCAGCATCAAAGGCTTGTCCGGAGCGAGAGTGGCACAATACTCCTTCATTTCCTTGAAGAAATGCACAATCTCCTCCTTGCGGTTCTGCATCACGGCAGGGTCGGGGTCATAAGTAGTAAGAGAGCCGTCACATTCTTCGGAAATATAGAAAGCATAGAACGACTTGTGGTGGCCATACATTTCCCACAATTCCCGGGCAATCTTCTTGTGCCATTCCAGAGACATTGGAGAGAAATCGAACCAGGCCCACATTCCCACACCCAGCATAACCTTCATATCCAGTTCGTCGGCCTGTGAAAGGATTGCCTCCACAGGGTCCTTGGCGCTAATATTGTCCATTCGGGCCGGATAGAGTTTTGAAGGATAGAAAGCTTTTCCGCTGTAACTTTCAAGGCTCATATTGTGGCCGCCGACATATTCCTGGTTCCTGAAGACCTCCTGGATTACAACCGCATCCATTCTGATGCTATGCATAGCCCTAACGAGCTCCTTCCATTGGGAGTCGCTCATCTTTGCTATATCCTTGTTCCAGTGGAGTCCTTCCTGTTCGCTCCAGTGATAGATTCCGCACCAGGCGCCGTCGATCTGCTTGTCGGTTCTTACATCGGAAGGGATGACCTTGAAGTTTTCGTTTTCAGTTTTGGCAAGTTTACCGTTTTCCCATACTTTAAGCGTTAGACAATTGTCTCCGGACAGGCCGGCTGCCGGGAAACTGTATTTTACACAGCAATTATCACCCCCCCCCATTAAGGAAATGCTCTCTTTTTCGAGTAGGGTATCGCCGTTCAGCCAAAGTTCTACATCAAAGTCAGTCTTTTCCTTGTCGTAATTGATGAGACCGGCCCTGATGTCAAGAGTAATCTGGTCTGTCACCGTTCCGTAAGGAACTACAGTCAAACCGACATAGTTGTCCACTTTGCAGGCTATGCTGCAAAGTGAACATATCAAAAGTGCTGTCAATGGTCCTCTATTCATATTCTTTGAGAATTTGATTGCATAAAACGGTAGCAAGAGTGAGCATTCTCGGGATATGGAATGGACCTTTGAAAAGATTGCCCTTTGCATTCTGGGCCACGGAGCCGTCGCGGTGCAGATAGCCGAACCATTCACGTCCCTGAGGGTCTTTGAGATGACTCACAGCCCAATCGTGTGCCTGCTGATATATCTCAAGATATTTTACATCGTGTGTTGCCTTGTAGGCATACAGGGATGCAAGAATTGTCTCGCACTGAGGCCACCAGAATTTCATATCCTGAGAATAGTCCTGTGGAGGGAAATTGCGGCAGTCGCGGAAATTGATTATTCCGCCATATTCCTTGTCCCAGCCCCATTCGTACTGCCAGTCAAAAATTTTTACCCCAAGTTCCCGATAATGAGGATTGTCGTAAACATCCGCAGCCTGCATGAGGAACCATGCGGTTTCTATACCGTGTCCCGGATTGATGGTCCGGCCTTCGCAAGTGTCGATCATCTTGCCTTCCGGAGTCACCGTTTCGAGAATGCATTTGTATTCCGGATGCATAAAATACTTTTCAATGGCATCGACCGATTCCTTAATCTGCAAATCCAGAACAGGGTCGTCCGATACCTGCTTGAGGACCATTGCCACGTTGATGAGAATCATTGTGATGGAATGGCCCCTTGCCTGCTCCATGCTCTTAGGCTCCAGGAAACCCGGAGTATTGAGCATATATTGGATATGCTTGAACATCTCCACTGCTTTCTCGGCGTAAGTGCTGTCGGAAACGGCCTTGGAATACTCGGCCATTGCTATGGCAGCAAAACAATCGGAAAAGACATAGCGGCGTTTGCGCAAAGGCTTGCCCTCGGCCGAAACCGTAAAATAAAGCTGGCCGCTCTGAGGGTCTATGCAGTGTTTCTCTATGAAATCAATGCAGGACTTTGCGACTTCCAGCCACTTCGGGTTTTTGTCGATGTTGTTATAAGCATAAGAGTAGGAATATGCACACCTTCCCTGAAACCAGACCGACTTGGTACTGTCCATAAGATTTCCATCCCTGTCAAGACAGGTAAACATTCCTCCGTTGATTGTGTCAAGGCCTTTTTCTGCCCAGAACGGTAAGATATTGCTCACAAGTTCATTTTTGTACCAGCAAGCATTATTTTCCAAAATAGTTTTGCTAAATGTGGCCATTGTAGTATGTATTAGTTCGTCAAAAGTATTAAATTTGCCAGCAATAACAAAACATTTTTAAAAATTATCGAAATAAAATTCTAATTTTGTAAAATAATTTTCGATTTGAAAAATTAAATTGTTTAAATAACTCTTTATTTTACAAAGATGTTTGCCAATAACACCTATCAGGCGGTGGAAAGAGCCGTTCTTGAGCAGATAATAGAAAAGGGACAGATTACAATCCCCGGAATAGCTGAAGCAGTGGATTTGAGCACAACCACCGTAGCCAAGCATATTGCCCGGATGGTGGAGGAAAAGAAGCTGGAAGAAATAGGCGAAGAAGAGGCTTCAGGCAAGGGGCGCAGGGCCAACGTGTACGGAGTGCGCTCGGACATGCATTTCTTTGTGGGAGTGGACATCAACAATGCCGGACTCGACGTGGGAATTGTGGATTTTGCAGGAAAGCTGATAGACTCTCACACCTACACCGACTTCCGTTTCGAGAACACTCACGAAAACTTCAACGAAGTCTGCGTCAGAATCGGCCAATACATCAAAGGCCTTGAAGAAAGCCGTAGGGAAAGGATTGCCGCAATCGGGCTCTCCCTCGGCGGAAGGGTCAATTCCCGCGCGGGGACCAGTGCTACCAAATACAACTTCGAGGAGATGCAGAACTCCTCGCTGGCTAGCATACTCTCCGAACACTTCGGACTGCCGGTTTTCGTGGAGAACGACACCAAAGCACTGACCTATGCAGACTACATCATCTACAACAACAGCAGGCAGAATCTGCTCTTCGTAAACTTCAGCTGGGGAATCGGCCTTGGAATCATAATCAATGGAGAACTGTACTACGGCCGCCAGGGCTATTCCGGAGAATTGGGACACATCCACTATTACGAGAACAATATCGTCTGCCACTGCGGCAAGAAAGGCTGTATGGAAACTGAGGTCTCGGGCCTTGCCATCCAGAGAAAACTCATAGAAAGAATCTCCCAAGGAGAAGCCTCCATTCTTTCCCCCAAAGTGCGCAGGGGAGAAAAGATTACCGAAGACGATATCCTCTATGCCACCGGACAGGAAGACCCTCTGTGCATAGAGCTCGTATCGGAGACCAGCCGCGAACTGGGCAAGCAGTTGGCCGGGATGATCAATCTCTTCAATCCGGACTGCATTGTGCTCGGAGGCAAGTTCGCCAATGTGTCCCCGGCCTATTTCCAGCAGCAGGTGGAAGTTGCAGTCAAGCAGAACTCCCTCAGGCTGCTGAGCTACGACGTGCCCGTTATCATGACCCGGCTGGGGCCTGAATGCGGGATTATAGCTGCCGGAATCTGCGCGCGCAAGGGTATCTTCGGATATTGATAAATATATTATTAAATTTGTAAACCTTTAAATCCTCAAATAAATGAGCAACAGCAAAAAAATAAGCGGCTATGTGATTTTTATGGCCGTAGTGGCCGCAATCGGAGGCATTCTCTTCGGATATGACACGGCCGTGATTTCAGGTACAACAGAAATTGTCAAAGGGCAGTTCAACCTCAGCGACTTCAAGGAAGGCTGGTATGTGGGTTGCGCCCTCATCGGCTCCATCTGCGGTGTGCTGGTGGCCGGCTCCCTGAGCGACTATCTGGGCCGCAAACTCACAATGCTCATCTCCGCCGCCCTGTTCAGCATCTCCGCAATAGGCTGCGCTGTATGTGCCGACTTCAACTCTCTGGTTGCCTTCCGCATCATCGGCGGCGTGGGCATAGGCATCGTTTCGATTGTTTCTCCTATCTATATTTCGGAAGTGTCCCCTGCCAAAATCCGCGGGACCCTGGTTTCCCTCTATCAGCTTGCCGTTACGGTGGGCTTCCTGCTGGCTTACCTGATGAACTGGGTCATCGACAGCGGAATAGACCCTGCATTTGCCGCAAGTGCGGGAGACATCTCCCTTTGGGACAAGATGTTCCAGACCGAAGCCTGGAGAGGAATGCTCGGCACGGAAACCATCCCGGCCCTGCTCTTCTTCCTCATAATCTTCTTCATTCCGGAAAGTCCTAAATGGCTGATTGTAAAGAACAAAATGGACAAAGCCAGCCCTGTACTGGCCAAAATCTACAAAAACGAAGACGATATCCGCGAAGAAATCCAGCTTACCCTCAGTTCCCTTCAGGGAGACAACAAAGGTTCCTGGAAAGACCTTCTCAAACCCGGCATTCTCATCGCCGTTCTCGCCGGCAGCGCCATCGCAATTCTCGGCCAGTTCATGGGCGTGAATGCAGTGCTCTACTACGGTCCCAAGATTTTCTCCCAGGCCGGCTTCGACAACCCTATGTTCTCGACCGTGCTGGTTGGCGTGGTGAATATGGTAACCACCATTCTTGCAGTCTTCATCATTGACAGAGTGGGCCGCAAGAAACTCATCTATTACGGAGTGAGCGGAATGATTGTCTGCCTTCTTGCGATAGGCCTGTACTTTACCGCCGGCCCTGCACTCGGCCTTGGCAACGGCTTCATGCTCACCTTCTTCCTTGCCTACGTGTTCTGCTGCGCCATCTCCATCTCCGCAGTAGTGTTCGTTCTTCTCAGCGAAATGTACCCGAACAGCGTCCGCGGCCGTGCAATGTCCATCGCCGGCTTCGCCCTCTGGATAGGCACCTACCTCATCGGACAGCTCACCCCTGTACTTCTGGGCTGGAGCCAGGCAGGAACCTTCTTCATCTTCGCCTTCATGTGCATCCCTTACATGCTCATAATGTGGAAAGTCATTCCGGACACCGCAGGCAAGACTCTCGAAGAAATTGAAGACTATTGGCACAAGTACGGAAAGAAATGAACAAAAGGATAGCAGCAATAGACGCATTGCGCGGAATAAGCATCTTCATGATGGTGTTCTGCGCAACGATTTCCTGGGCATCGGGCCTCCCGGCCTGGATGTTCCACTGCCAGGTCCCGCCTCCCGACTTTGTCTTCAACCCCGCCGTAAAAGGCATCACCTGGGTGGATCTGGTCTTCCCCTTCTTCATCTTCTCCATGGGAGCAGCCATGCCCTTCTCCCTCGGAGGCAAACTTGACAAGGGCAAAAAACCCGGCTTCCTCAAGCGCTTTATAGTGCTGGCCCTCTTCGCCATCGTCCTGGGCAACGCCTACAGGATAGGAGGATATGGCTGGGCTCAGGACCTCGTAAGACTCGGCCTGTGGCTGGGCCTCTTCCTCGCCCTGTGGAGAGTTCCCGAAAACGGACGTATCAAGGGCTGGGCAGTGAATCTCTGCGGACTGCTCGTAATCGCGGCAATGTTTCTTTGCGGCCGATTCGCTCTCGGAACAGAGTTCGACATCCGAAGCATAGACATCATTATAATGATTCTTGCGCATCTTGCGCTCTGGGGCTCCATAATCTGGATTCTCACCCGCAAGAGGCTTTGGGCAAGGCTGCTCATCCTGCTGGCAATATGCGTTCTCAAAGAACTCAGCTGGCACTTCGACTTCCTGGATGTGCTCAGGATTCCAAAAGCCATCGACTTCCTCTTCAACTGGGATTATCTGCAGTATCTGGTAATCTGCATCGTGGGAATGACCGTGGGCGACATGCTGCGGCTTGCCACAAAAGGCGAACAGGCTCTCTGCCCCGATGCCTGCAAATGGCAGCCTGCCTTGAGCGCAGGCGTCTGCATCGTCCTCATTCCCCTCATACTCTGGACCCTCTTCACCCGCAGGGTATGGATGGCACTCGACATCTGCATCCTCGCAGCCCTGATAGTGATGTTCGTGCAGCGCGGCCAGATCAGCGTCCAGAACAGCATCGTCCGGACAGGATTTGCTCTTCTGGCCCTCGGAATCGTATTCGACCCTATCGACGGGGGCATAAGCAAGGACTTCTGCAACCTGAGCTATATGCTCACGACCTCAGGACTTGCCTGCCTGCTGCTGGCCTTCCTTATCTGGGCCGAAGCAGCCCTCTCCCAAAAGAACAAAACCCTTATGCCTACAATAAGCAAAGTGGGCCAGAACCCGATGATAGCCTACACCCTCTCGAACTTCATCATCACGCCGCTCTTCTACCTTTGCGGACTGGGAGCCGTGGTCGATGCAGCCAGCGTGGGCAATCCTTTCATTGGCCTGCTGCGCGGACTCATAATCACGCTGACAATGGTGCTCGTCACCTGGCTGTTCAGCAAAAACAAAATCTATTGGAGAAGTTAATATGAAATTCAGAAGTATTGCCCTGTTCGCCCTGAGCATAGGACTGCTTTCCTGTGCCAGTGCACGCAAGAGCCAGCAGAGCTTTAGCAGCATCTGCGGCTATGTCTATTCCGACGACCACAGTCCCCTTGCGGGAGTGCTTGTTTCCGACGGCGTGAGCGTTGTGGCCACCGACAAGAGCGGCCGATTCGAAATGCCATACGACCGGGCCAGCGGCCGATTCGTTTTCGTGAGCACCCCATCGGGATACATCTCCTCCTCCTTCCGCGGCGAAGACTGCTTTTACCAGGACCTTCAGAGCGACAGGCAGGAATACAATTTTATCGTGCGGAAAAATCCGCAGAAAGACCTCAGGCACAAAGTTGTAGCCATTGCCGACCCTCAGCTGTCCGATACTCTGGACTTCGCACCGTTCCGGCAGAGAGTTGCCGACCTCAAAGAACATGCAGCCGGCTTCAAGGACAACGACTACAGTTTCGGCATCTGTCTTGGCGATATGGTGGGCTGGAATCACAGCTTCTACCCTTTCATAAGCGAGACCCTCGCCTCGAGCGGCATCCAGTTCCGCTATGTAATCGGCAACCACGACATGACCAACTACGGCCGCAGCTACGAGACCTCCTTCCTCGAATACGAAAAGTTCTTCGGCCCCACCTACTATTCCTTCAACGTGGGAAAGGTCCATTATGTTGTGATGGACGACACCTTCTATGTGGGAAGGGACTGGTACTACATAGGCTATCTCGATGAAACCCAGCTCGCCTGGCTGGAAAAGGACCTCGCCCTCATTCCGAAGGACTATAAAGTAGTACTCTGCATGCATATCCCTACCACCATCGGAGCCGAAGACCAGGATGCCTTCCAATACAAAATAATCGGAGACAATCTCTGCAACAAACCATTCCTCTACAAACTGCTGCGCCAGCACGACGCCACTATCTGGAGCGGCCACATGCATACCAACTCCATTACGGAAATCCCCGATGACAACGGACGGAACATTATGCTCGAGCACAATCTGGGCGGTTTCTGCGGCTCGTGGTGGTGTGGCGACGTGTGTGTGGACGGCTGCCCTCCAGGATACAAAGTCTTCAGTTTCAGCGGTACCAAACTGCAGTGGTACTACAAGAGTTGCGGCTTTGACAAAAACTACCAGGCAAAACTCTACCTCAACCATCCCGACTATCCCGGCACGGCAGTTGCACACGTATGGGATTACGACCCCGAGTGGAAGGTTGAATACTGGGAAGACGGCAAGAAAATCTGCGACATGGAAAGATTTACCGGAGCCGATCCTCACGCCAAGGAGCTCTTCGAACACCCTGTGGGCTTCAAAATCCCTTGGCTGAACTATTGCGAGACCAACAATCTCTTCAGCGCCCCATATTCACCGCAGGCCAGAACGCACGAGCTTCGCCTCACCGACCGCTTCGGGAGAATATTCATAATAGGCAACAAATGAGAAAAGCTGTACTGAACATAGCATTTCTTCTCTGCGCCGCCATCACTTCGGTGGCGCAGGATTTTAATGCGGCCGATTCAGTACAGGTTTACGAAGAGTATTTCGACGTGCTGCCTCCTGCCCAGGTAACAGCCCGCAGCAGAAAGAAAATAAAACGCTACGGCCGGGAATGGAGGGAACAGTACAGACTCATCTACAATTTCAACAGGGTTTATCCTTATGCCCTTGTGGGCCGCGAGATGATGGCCCAGGTGGACAGCACCATTGAAGCCGGTGGCCTGAAACGTTCGGAACGGGACCGCTACATAAAAAATGTGGAGAAAGAGCTTTTCAGGCTTTTCGAAGCCGACATCCGCAACACCACCATAAGCCAGGGTTTTCTTCTGACACGGCTCATCGACCGCGAATGCGGAATGACCGTTTACGACATCATCTACAATTACGAAGGCGGATTTTCCGCCGGATTCTGGAACCTGGTAGGAAAGCTCTTCTCCCAGGACCTCAAGTCGCATTACGACCCTGAAGGGGCCGATGCAAAAACGGAAGAACTGGTAAAAATATGGGAAGCCGGCGAAAATGAGTGGGACAATTTCTATTACGGAATTTTTGGCGAAGACCCGCCAAAGACCCAAATCAAAACCCGGAGGCTGTCCACGGAAGCCCTCGAAAGGTAGCGATTTTGCATTTTAAGATTTTTTAGTATCTTTGCAAACCAAATTTTGAGAATCATTAAAAAAGTATAACTAAAATTTAAATCAAAATGGAGTACGCAGAAATCGTAAAAAAGGTACAGGCCATCATCGTTGACAAACTCGGCGTTGACCCTTCCGAGGTTACAGAGAACGCAAATTTCACCGGTGATCTCGGCGCAGATTCACTTGACACAGTAGAACTTCTTATGGAATTTGAGAAGGTTTTCGGTATCAAAATTCCAGATGAGGAGACCGCAAATATCTCAACAGTTAAGGACGCTTGCGACAAAGTCAGCGAGAAAATCAACAAGTAATTGACTCTCACAGAATAAAAGCCGGCTGGTTTTCGCCAACCGGCTTTTTTTACACCTCAAAATGACAGACAAGAAATTCAACAGGATTTTCGGTGCCTTCATAATCATAGGAATGGCACTGTCCATTTGTGCAGTGACCGCAATCAAGCTCGGTCAGAACTCCGGAGGAAAAGCCCTCCTGATTCTTTCGGCCTTCGCCTCCCTTATGGGCGCAGCCGGCACAGTAAGCTCCACCACCGGCAGAATATGGACCTTCTTTTTCGGCTTCTTCGACGTGAGCATATACGGCATAGTCTGTCTCATAAACTGGTACAACGGCAGCTCCGGCCTCGGAAACGGCCTTCTGCACCTTCTGTACTTTGTTCCTATGCAGTTCATAGGCTTCTTCCAATGGAAGAAACGCGGCATAAGCGAAGGCTCGGTTCAGGCAAGAAGGCTCAACGCCAAACAATGGGGCCTTTGCCTTCTCTGCTTTGTTGCATTGTCAGCCGCCACATACGCCGTTTTGGCAGTCTTCGACAAAAGCGGTGCACAGGAATTCATCAAAATCGCCGTACTGCTGGACGTGCTCCCGGTAGTCTGCAACATCATCGGCCAGTTCCTTATGTCCACAGCCTATATGGAACAATGGTTCTTCTGGATTGCAGTGAACATCAGCTCCCTCTTCATGTGGGGCCACGCATACGGCCAGAACCAGGATGCTTTCACCCTGGTTTACATAATCAAATACTGTTTCTATCTGATAAACTCCTTCAACGGCTTGCGAATCTGGTGGAATCGCAGCGCAATCAAGGCTCAAGACTGAAGAACGGGCAACCGCCCTTTATCCAGTCGTCCAGAACAATAAGACGGGCTCCGCCCGGAAGAAGCTCGTCCACAGGGCAATGATAGTGCCCGAAGATAAAATAATCGGCCTCCATTCCGCAATTTACGGCATATTTCCACAATCTCTCCTGCTCTCCCCTCCATTCATAAGGAGTGTGGGTGTACCGGTTGTCCTTCGACCAGCGGCGTGCAAGTGCAAAGGCCAGACGAGGATGCAGAGTGCTGAAAAGCGCCTGGCAGAAACGGGAATGGAATATTTTGAGCATCAGGGAATAGGACCATTTGGCACCTCCAACGCCATCGCCGTGGGCAAGCACAAGGCGCTTTCCTCCAAGCTCCATAAGCACAGGCTGCTTCTTCACCACCTCAATGCCTATTCCCTCAAAGAAATGGAAGCACCAGATATCGTGGTTCCCCGGAAAATAGATGATTTTTGCGCCTTTGTCCATAATGTCAACAAAGGCTGCCACCACCTTTATTCCCTCCTTGGGGATGACATATTTATATTCGTACCAGAAATCCCAGATGTCCCCGAGCAGAACAAGAGTATCGTCCCCGGACCAGGCTATGGACCGGAGCCAGGAGATGAACCTCTGCTCCCTTTCCTGAGGATTGTTCACCTTAAGTCCAAGATGTACGTCCGAGGTAAAATATATCATCAGATGAAGAGTTTTGCTACGAAAATCGCGAGTGCCACTACCAGACAGTAGAGGGCAAACCACTTGAGTTTGGCCTTTTTCACGAGAGCAATCATCACCTTGCAGGCAAAAAGCCCGGAAACAAAGGCAGACACAAATCCAAGAGCCAAAGGCAGAAGGCCTACGGACGATGCTGCCATCTCACCGCCCACAAGGCTGAGCAGGCTTTCTCCCAAAATGGGCACAATCACCATAAGGAAAGAGAACTGGGCCACAGTCTCTCTTTTAACTCCGACAAGCAGACCTGTGGAAATGGTGGTGCCGCTGCGGCTGAGGCCGGGAACCACGGCAACTGCCTGTCCCAGACCGATTATGAAAGCCTGAAGATAAGAGATTCCATTGCGATGGCTGTTCTCCTTTGCCTGTTTTGCCCTGTCGGAAAAGAAAAGAAGTGCGGCAGTAAGCAGAAGCGCGCCGGCAACAACATAAAGCGAATTGAACAGCTGCTCCACATAGTCCTTGAAGAAAACACCCACCACAAAAACCGGAATCATCGACACGCAGATTTTGAGGATGTAATCGGTTTCATCGTTGTATCTGAACTTGAACAGAGCCTTGAGCAACTGCCATATCTGCTTGCGAAAAACAAGAATGGTGGCAAGAACCGTTGCGCAATGCACAACTACTTCAAATACAAGATCTTCACTTGCCTCAACGCCGAGCAGCTCCTTGCCTATCGCAAGATGGCCGCTGCTGCTTACAGGCAAAAACTCGGTGAGCCCCTGAATCAGGCCCAGAATGATTGCTTGAAACCAGGACATCAGTCTTTCTCCTTTTTGATTATAGACAAGGCTATGAGCACTATCCCCGCCACAATGAGAAGAGGAGAAAGCACCAGCCTCTGAAAATTAAACATCGAATAATTGAAGACCTGAGGGTCCTTGACTCCCCCGCCGGCCATTAGGACATAGCCCAGAAGCATCAGCGCCAAGCCTATGAGCATAAGAACAAGGCCTTTCTTCCCGATTGCCAGTTTTTTATCCATAAAGTTCGTCTTTTTGCAATTTTGTCATCCTGCCCATCACGGCCGCAGCGCGCACAAGACACAGAAGTACTCCAAAAGCCACGAGGCCGAGGGCAATGTATATGAGAATTTGCGGTTGAAGGAGCTCCAGAATGACCGGGAAAGCCTTCCATGCAAAATAAAGTCCCAATGCAAGCACTGCGCAGGCAATGAGGGCCGACCAAAGTCCCATCAGGGAAGCCCTTCCAAGGAAAGGCCTTGAGATGTAGGAATTGCTTGCACCCACAAGCTGCATGGTGTGGATTGAGAAACGGTTGGAGTATATGTTCAGACGCACCACGTTGGAGATGAGCACTACAGAAATGAAAAGCAGCAGGGCCACAAGCACGAGCAGCAGCAGACCGAGCCGGGTCATAGCATCACCCACGCTCTGGATCATCTCCGTCTGGCTGTTCACGGAATCTATCAGACGGCGCTTCTCCAGTGAGGAAATCACCGTTTTGAGGCTGTCGGGATGGAGATACTCGGCTTTGAGCAGCACCTCGATGGAACTTGGCACAGGAGAAGTGGCGAACACGCTCACAAAGTCCTCCCCAAGCATGTCCACTAGTTCCGCAGTCCCCTGCTCCACACTCACATAGCGGGTTGACTTCACAAAACGCTCCTTTTCAAGCTCCTTCTGCAATTTGAGGGCATCGGCCTCCCTTGTCTTGGGCTTGAGGAAAGCAGTGAGATGGATATTTTCCTTGAAGTAATTTTCTATGGAGTTGACATTGAAGGCGAAAGCGGCAGCAAAGCCTACAAGCAGCAGGACAAGGGCAATGCTTATTACCGACGACGCGTAGGCTCCAACTATCCTTTTTCTGAGGATGTTCTTCTTTGTTTTTTTCTGTTGACTCATTTCAAATGGCGAATTTAGGAAAAATTTTCGTATCTTTGAGCCAAATGGATAATTCTGTGAAAAAAGTACTCTTCGTCTGTTCCGAAATCACACCTTATGTTCCGGAAAGTGAGATAGCGACCATTGGCCGTTATCTGCCTCAGGGCACCCAGGAAAAGCACAAGGAAATCAGGGCTTTCACACCACGCTACGGGTGCATCAATGAAAGGAAAAACCAGCTTCACGAAGTCATCAGGCTTTCGGGAATGAACCTTATCATCAGCGATGTGGACAGGCCGCTCATCATCAAAGTCGCCTCCATAGCAGCTGCACACACCCAAGTGTATTTTATTGACAATGAAGACTATTTCAAACGAAAATACATAGACCGCGACGAACACGGAGTCTTCTTCCCCGACAACGACGAGCGAGCCATCTTCTTTGCCAGAGGCGTGCTCGAAACGGTGAAGAAACTGCGCTGGGCCCCGGACATTATCCATTGCCACGGCTGGATTTCACACTTGCTGCCTCTATACCTCAAAAAGGCCTACAAGGACGATCCTATCTTCTCCAATTCCAAGGTGGTGCTCTCCCTGTACGACGACACTCCGAAGGAATCTTTCTCCCCTGACTTTATGGACAAAGCCTATTTCGGAGCAGTGAGCGAGAAGGATCTGGAACTTCTCAAAGACCCGAGCGGCATAAATCTTGCGAAAACAGCTGCGAAGTTCTCCGACGGCATCATACTCGCCGGCGAGACCATTCCTTCCTCCCTTGTGAGCTACTGCAGAGACCGCGGTCTCCCGGTGCTCAAGAGCAAGCCGAAGAGCATTGCGGACGGAAGCTACATTGATGAATACAACGCTTTTTACGACCAGCTTTAAATGAAGTTAAAAACGACAATACTTTTGGGGGCAGCGCTTTTGGGCTGCCTTTCCTGCGTGGAGGCCAACTACCAGATAGGCAGCAACCTCATTCCTCTGGACCAGCAGTTCGACATCTACCACGCCGAGATTCCTATAGAAAACATTGAAATGCGCATGGCCGACAGCCTGTCGGGCTACTCCAACACAAAAATCTGCATCGGAGCCATCAGAGACGAACTCTACGGGCTCACCAGCAGGGAATGTGCCCTTACGCTCGTGCCTCTGTACGATACCCTTGACTGGGGAAAGGTCCAGAAAATCAACAGCTTCAAGCTCCGCGCCGTATTCGATACCGTATCGGTCTCCAAGAACGAGAACAAGCACATACTCCAAAGGGTTTTCGTAAACGAGCTCAACCCGGTGGAGGACATCAAAAAACTCACCGATGCCAACGACTGCGCCGGCCTGATTTCCCACGGCAGCGAGAGCATCGTCAAAGGAAGCCCGCTGATCGACGGCTCCAAAGACCTGGAACTCAATTTCACGGAGGACTACGCCCGCAAATTCCTTGAACGCAGTCAGGGAATGATTCTTTCAGAACATATGGACAAGTTCCTGCAGCAGCTTCCGGGCATTTATCTCAGCACCGAAAGTCCAAGCACAGAAGGCGGAAGAATCAATATCTTCAATCTGCAGATGGATTACAACTCCACATCGTACTACCTGCAGGACAACTTCGGCGAAATCAACATCACCAGCACCTTCGACGAAGAGACAGGTCCGGTGGACACCACCTTCTTCTTCTTCTACGGAGAACTTGAGTACCACAATGTGGATTCCCTTGCAATCAACTACTCCACAGGCACTTTCCCTCAATACGCCATAAATCTTACCAAGCATTCGACCCGCGACAAGGCAGGTGCTGCACTGGACAAGGTGTATGTCGAAGGCGGAGCGGGGCTCAAGCCTGTAATCCCGGCCAGCGAGCTCAGGTCGCTCGCACTGCGCTGCATCGGGGACACCCTCGCAGCCAACGGCCGCAGCATTGACGAAAGCAACAAGGCATTCATCAACAAGGCAAGCATAGTTCTGCCTTTCGATGCCCCCAACTCCTGGGAGGAGCTCGACAACTTCTTCCCTCCTCGGTTGAGCCCTGTGTGCAAGATAAAGACCGACACCACAGCAAGTTATATGGGCCTTGCCGATTCCAGCAACAGCAAGGGTGACCAGGGTGACATAGACCGTTCCAACCTGCTCTATTCTCCGGACATCTCCTATCATCTCCAGCAGCTCATTATGGCCGAAGATGACAATGAGAACCTCGTGAAAGGCAACTACGACGTGTGGATGCTGCTGATGAACATAGAGACAACCACAAGCAGCACTTCCAACAGTTCCTCGGACATGAACGAGTACCTGCAATACCTTGCATACCAGAGCTATTACAACAGCATGTACGGTTATGGCAGCAGCTACGGCAACAGCTATTACAACAACTACTACAGTTATATGATGGCTGCGATGTACGCATCGGGCAGCAGCACCACAACCACATCGGACTACGAACTGGACAAGGACTGCTTTTACCGCGCTGTCCTCTGCGGCCCGCAGAGCAGCAGCCGCAAGCCTGTGCTGAAAATCACCTTCTCCCTGCCAAGGGACTAAACGCCCTGCTCTTGGGCTTCTGCCTTGGACATCAGAGAAAAAATAGCACTCTTCCCTCATTCCCCCGGGGTGTACCGTTATTACAACGCCGAAGGGGAAGTGATTTATGTGGGCAAGGCGAAAGACCTCCACAAAAGGGTGGCGCAGTACTTCGTCCCGCCGGAAAGGCTCAACACCAAGACCCGCATCCTTGTAAGCAAGATTGCCGATGCCCAATACTCGGTGGTTGACAGCGAGGCCGATGCCCTTCTGCTTGAAAACAATCTCATAAAGCAATACAAGCCCCGATACAATATCCTGCTCAAGGATTCCAAGACCTATCCCTGGATTTGTGTAAGCCAGGAACTCTATCCCCGAATCTTCCTCACCCGGCGAATAGAGGGTAAAGGCGCCCGCTATTTCGGGCCCTACAGCTCGGCCTACCACGCCCACAAGCTCATTGAACTGCTGCAGCAACTCTACCCGGTGCGCAACTGCAGGACAAAAATCACGGAAGAATCGGCCGGAAAAAACACACGTCCCTGCCTGGAATTCCAGCTGGGCCGCTGCCGCGCCTGCTGCACGGGAGCCATAAGCCCGCAGGAATACGGAAGCTATATCTCGGAGGCCATTCAGGTGCTCAAGGGCAACACCGCCGCACTCATCAAAGAATACAGACAGAAAATGCTGCAGGCGGCGGACGAACTGCAGTTCGAGCTTGCAGCTGTATATAAATCGAGGGTCGAGCTGCTCAGCGAGCATTACAGCAAAAGCGTCGTGAGCGGATCGGCCGATACCAACGCCGATGTCTTTACCCTGGAAGAGGACAGCCCGCGTTTCTTCGGCAACTTCCTCAGAATCAGGAACGGAGCCATTGTGCAGTCGCTCAATCTGGAGTTCCGGGCCCGCATTGAGGAAAATCGCGAAACGGTGCTGAGCAACTTCATTGCAGAAATCGAGAGCCGATTCGGGGAACTGTCGAAGGAGGTGCTTGTTCCTTTCCTGCCCGATGTGATGCTGCCGCAGGTGGATTTGCGCATCCCGGCAAAAGGCGACAAGCTGGCTCTTCTGGAGCTGAGCAGCAAGAACGCAAGGGAGTTCCACTTCAATTCCTTGAGGCAGCTGGAAAAAGTGAACCCGGAAGAGTTTAAAAAAGAAGCGCTGGAGCAGCTCAAATGCGCCCTGGGGATGGACTGCCTGCCCGAGCATATCGAATGCTTCGACAACTCCAACATCCAGGGAACCAATCCGGTGGCATCGTGCGTGGTTTTCCGGGGCGGACTGCCGTCAAAAAAGGACTACCGCAAATTCAAAATCAAGACCGTTGTCGGGGCCAACGACTACGCTTCGATGAAGGAGGTTGTGGGGCGGCGCTACTCGCGTCTTCTGGCCGAAGCGCCAGACGACCTGCCTCAGCTGGTAGTGATCGACGGCGGTAAAGGCCAGCTCGGCTTTGCCTGGCAAGCCATCGAAGAACTCGGGCTGCAGGACAGAATCAAGATGGTAGGCCTTGCCAAGCGAATGGAGGAGATTGTTCTTCTGGACGATCCCTACCCGCTCTTCCTCGACCGCAACTCGCAGGCATTCAGGGTAGTGACCCATATCCGCGACGAGGCGCACCGCTTTGGAATCACCTTCCACAGGCAGCTCCGCAGCAAAGCCCAGCTGCATTCGGCGCTCAACGACATCCCCGGAGTGGGTGAACGGACTGCACAGCGCCTGCTTATGCACTTCGGCTCCGTGCCGAGGATTGCGGCAGCATCGGCCGAAGAAATTGCCGCCCTGGTGGGGCCGGCACTGGCGCAGAAAATCAAGGCTGCACTGACTTCGGAGTAGTTACAGTTGGTGGGTCTGGACTACACTGTCCAGCCAATCGGGCAGTTTCTTTATGTGCTTGGAGCGCGATTCCATCTCCGACGGAGCGAAGCAGTAAATCCCCAAATCCCGGCACTTTTCCAGCAGCGAAGGCGTGAGCGGCAGATAGCTTACTAAAATGGCCTTGGAGTTGTTGCCGCCGTAGGTGCGGCACACGCTGTCTATCTTGAAGACATCGGCCGATGTCACTTCGCCCGATTTGCACTCTATCAGCAGCAGGCGCTGCGAATCGTTCACAAGAAGGTCGATTTCGTTCTTGACCGATGAGCTCGACTGCTCGTTGAAAACCACATCGTGCCAGATTCCCGAGGCCGTCTCCGAGCCGCTGCAGCGACGCTTCCACTCCGAAACCACATCGGCCACAATCACCTCCCACCATCGGCCCAGGAACATAAGTTCGCAGCTGCGCCGGCAGGCCGAGTCGAAGTAAACCTCCAGCCCGCGATAAATGCTCAGACTGCCGGAATCGCACTCTATGCTGCAGCCGTTGGGAAGAGTTCCGCTGAAAAAGTAGCGGTCGGTCTTCGGGATATTGATAACACGGTACCATGATTTGGCCTGGCGATAGATATCGTAGTGCTGCTCAATGAATTTCTTTACATAATAGGCGGTATTGATATCGAGGCTCTTTATCTGGCTCACGTCCTCGTATTCCCTCACGCTGCCGCCATAGAGCTTGAGGTATTCGGCATTGCTTATGCCTTTGGTCAAGGGCTTGCGGCGATAATCGCAAGTGTCTATGTAATAGCCGTCCTGGGTAATATAAAAGCAGTAGCAGTTACGCTCCGAGGCCACCTTTGCCACGGCCATTGCCATGATCTTGGTGCCTTCGGAAAGATTCACGGTAAAATTGGCCTGGGGATTGTCGGAGATGATTTTGCTGCAGATGGACATAATGGCCTCCACATCATAAGGACCTACAAGATATTCCCTTATGGCAATATCCGACGGAAGCATATCCAGAAGCGGCGAGCAGAGCCTGCGGCTTTCCTTTGTCACAAGCAGATGCAGCACCTTGGGTTTGAACTCCTTTATTCCGAGATATACGGTATCGAAGTCCTTGCCTACTGTAATAATCTGGTGTTTTTCCATATCCTTCCCATAACTTAGGACGTACTATTTAGGGCTTTACCGCATAGGGTAGGTGACCGTACGGTTTTGGGCCAGAGCTTCTTCCACGCTCAGGGAATGTTTGCAGGCCCAAAGTTGTCCACTCACCAGTTCGCTCCAGCTATGGCTGCTCCAGACGGATTTTTTGAAGACATAGAAGGTCATTCTGTCCTCCACTCCGTATGTTTCGAGCGGGGTGGTATAGTTGTCGCTGCTGTCGTAGCTAAGTTCCATCGAAGAATGGGCACCTATATAGAAAATTGAAATCTTCTGCCACTCGGAAAGCTCATTTTCCGGCAGGGCATCGGCGTGCTCCTTGTCGGGGATGAACCATACAGTGTCTTCGGAAGAGTAATTGCGCAAAAGCAGAAAGCCATAGTTCTCTTCGTATGGAGGAAGTTCGCCTTCTCCAATAGAAGCATGTCCGTCCTTGTCGCAGGATGAGAGTGTGAATATTGCGGCTGCAAGAATTACAAATATCTTTTTCATAACTAAAATTGCTTAAAATGTGAAACCTATACCGAAATTCAAACTGAT
Organism: uncultured Bacteroidales bacterium; assembly: GCA_946055165.1. Lineage (GTDB taxonomy): Bacteria > Bacteroidota > Bacteroidia > Bacteroidales > UBA932 > Cryptobacteroides. The sequence continues at coordinate 2,106 of CAMGFA010000024.1, read as the reverse complement.
GAAAGTCCCGAAGTTCTGCTTGAAAGTTGTGAGCTTTTTGGAGTCCTCATCCTTTTCCCATGTCTGATTATTGGATGGCATTCCCACAGCCTCCGCCCAGTTGGATGGATCGTTAAGAATTTTGGAACCGCAGCTTTCCTTTACGAGAGTCACTTTTCCCGGAGACCAGGTGAGGCCCGGCTCCATAAAGATGTACAGATGTTTGAAAGGTTTGTAAATCAACTGCACGGATGCTGTTAGCTGAAACAGATTATCGGTCACATAAACCGCAGAGCTTTCCAGAAGATAATCGTCATCCTCAAGCATTGGTGCGTGGATATAGATGTATTCCATAGAGCCGCTTCCGTCTTTGAGGATTCTCCGGTAATTGATGTTCAGTGTGCCTGGAAGTCCTATTCCGGCACCAATTCTTGGCTGAACGGCAATATTATCCTTTTCCCAGCGGTAAAAAGCTCCAAGTGTGAAGTTGGAAAGGTTTTGGGAAGAGGAGTCAAACCAGTAATTGACCATTCCATATTTGTATTTTTGCCCGTCAGCCTTGTTCAAAGCTCCAAAATAATCCGCATCTAAAAAATAGCTGTATTGGTTGTCGCACTGAAAGAAGACTCCCCAGGAATTTTTGACGTGATAGTTGACACGGATAATGGCAGACCCTCCCGATGCATAATAAAGAGCGCTGCCAACTTCACCATTTACAGACGAAATCTGTGCAGCATAACCGCCTCCGCATTCGATGGACAATTTCCCGGCCATATTGTTTCCGGAAAATGCTGTCGTTGAAATGAGCAGCATCACAGCCGCGCATAATGAACCGCTTCTATTCATATCATTTAAAATTATTCATTTTGTAAATATAGCGAAAAACTTGAATAGATGCGTTAATCCAGCATCCGGAAAGTAGGAGAACCACAAACTATCAGTTTGATGTCTTCTCAGTTAAATGCCCAATCATTCCATTTATTGCGGCAATATTACCGCAATATTTCAGAAAAATTGCGGTATTTTATCCGCAATTTCCCCAATTTCGTGTGCGTACTTGCCTTTTGCTGAATTCTGATTTCCTCAATAGCTCTGCGAGCAGCCAGCTCATAGCTTTCAGGCGGTGCGCGTTCTTCATCTTTCTGCGCGTTCTTGAGGGGTCTTGCCTTCAGAGACTCCTTCCCACTTCGCTACGCTTGTGGGCCCCTTCCTTCCTCAGGAGACGAGGTCTCTTTCGGCAAGACCCTCAAGCCCGCTCCCAACAGCATCGCCGTGCGCGCTGCGGCTTGGCCTGCGAAGTTGGTGATGGCCGGGAACATCGCTACGCTCAAACACCCCAGTGTTATTTTAGATGGCGGGACTTGAGCAGAGTTGTAGCTACGGGACTGGTTTAGCTACAGCGCCATTTTAGCGAAAATAGGGCCTTTTTTCGCCATTTTGACTGAAATTACTTCATTTTAGCGAAAATAGGGCCTTTTTTCGCCATTTTGACTGAAATTACTTCATTTTAGCGAAAATAGGGCCTTTTTTCGCTATTTTGACTGAAATTACTTCGTTTTAGCGAAAGCCACGACCCCGGCCGCCTCGCAGGACATATTTTCATCTGAGTTCTCCTCAACTTTCTACGCGCTCTTGAGGGTCCTTGCCTTCAGAGACTCCTTCCCACTTCGCTACGCTTGTGGGCCCCTTCCTTCCTCAGGAGACGAGGTCTCTTTCGGCAAGACCCTCAAGAACGCTTCCCACAGCATCACCGTACCAGATACCCTCTTCATCGTCCAGCATTACATCTGGCACGTCCATCTACACACACTTGTTCCAGCAATACACTACCGTGGCGGATACCTTGCCAGCGAAAGTTATTCTGCCCGGTCGGCGCGCGGAGCCACCCATAGAGCTCAGGCGCGCCGACAGTGCGCGGAAATAACTTTCGCCTGTGGCATGTTGCTTAGGACAAGGCACACAGGGTTTTGCACGTGGCCCCGCAAAAACATTGCATTTGGCACACCCACAGAAACGCTGGCCAGGATACAAAAAAAAACACCCGCAGAATGATCTGCAGGTGCTGAAAAAAGGTGGAGATAAAGAGATTCGAACTCTTGACCCCCTGCTTGCAAAGCAGGTGCTCTA
>CAMGFA010000023.1 GCA_946055165.1 uncultured Bacteroidales bacterium | reverse complement strand
GGCCTTTTTTTGCTATTTTGACTGAAATACTTCATTTTAGCGAAAGCCACGACCCCGACCGCCCCGCAGAACTTATTTTCATCATCAGCGTTATCCTCATCTTTCTGCGCGTTCTTGAGGGCTCTTGCCTTCAGAGACTCCTTCCCACTTCGCTACGCTTGTGGGCCCCTTCCTTCCTCAGGAGACGAGGTCTCTTTCGGCAAGGCCCTCAAGAACGCTTCCAACAGTATCGCCGTACCAGATAGCCTCTTCATTGTCCAGCATTGCATCTGGCACGCCCTGTATCAACTCACTTGTTCCTGCATTACACCACCGTGGCAGATACCCTCATCAATCTCCAGCATTGCATCTGGCACACCCATCTCTACTCACTTGTGCCAGCAATACACTACCGTGGCAGATACCCTCATCAATCTCCAGCATTGCATCTGGCACACCCATCTCTACTCACTTGTGCCAGCAATACACTACCGTGGCAGATACCCTCATCAATCTCCAGCATTGCATCTGGCACACCCTGCCTCCACTCACTTGTTCCAGCAATACACCACCGTGCCAGATGCCCTGGCAGCGAAAGTTATTCTGCCCGGTCGGCGCGCGGAGCCACCCAAAGAGCTCAGGCGAGACGACAGTGCGCGGAAATAACTTTCGCCTATGGCTTATTGCTTACGACATGGCACACAGGATTTTACACGTGACCCCTTTTCAATAGACCAGAGTATCGTGGTCCAGGCAATCGTCGAGGTCCCGGGCTATCTGCTCCTTGTCCAGATGCTGGCCAATGAACACCAGTTTCTGCATTCTGTCGCCGAAATCAGGGTCCCAGTCGCGCTGAAGGATGGGATCGTTCGCCAGCATATTGTCCAGCTGCTCTTGAGGCATTGTGGCAAACCACTGTCCGATGTTCTTGAGCCCCACTTGGGAACCGGCCTGCTCGAAAAGGAAGCAGGTATCGGTGTTATGGCTGAAATAGCATAAGCCTTTGGTACGGATGACATTTTTCGGCCACTTCCGTGAAATAAAGTAATCGAACTTGTTGATATCCAAAGGCTGACGTCTGTAATAGACAAAAGTGCCTATGCCGTACTCCTCCACTTCCCCGCCCTCATGGTCATGATGATGGTGGTGGTGATGGTGATGTTCTTCGTGTTCATCCTCATGATGGTGATGATGCTCATCTACCTCATGCTCTTCGTCTTCATGGTGATGATGCTCGTCTGCATCGTGCTCTTCGTGATGGCCGTGCTCTTCGTCTTCGTGGTGATGATGCTCTTCGTGGTGCTCGTGCCCGAAGTGCTCCACCTCCTCATCGTCCGGTGCGCCACCTTCGACCCGGCTCACCCATGTGGCACTGCCGGATGTGGCATCGAAATCAAAGAGCCTTGTATTGAGAATGGAATCGAAATCCACTTCAGCATAATCGCACTCCACAATCTTTGCCTTTGGCTGGAGAGTGCGCACAATCTGCTCCACCTTGCCGAGCTCATCGGAAGAAATCTCGGAAGCCTTGTTCAACAATATCACATTGCAAAACTCAATCTGCTGAATCACAAGCCTTTCCAAATCCTCTTCCCCGATATGGCTTCCAAGCAGGGCGCTGCCGTTGTTGAATTCGTCACGCATACGCAAGGCATCGACCACTGTAACAATGCAATCAAGCTTCGGAACCCCGTCCTTGACATACTCCTCTCCCATTGAAGGAATGGAACAAATGGTTTGGGCTATAGGTTCCGGCTCGCAGATTCCGCTGGCTTCGATAACAATATAGTCGAACTTGCCCATTGCGGTGATGTCACAAATCTGCTGGACAAGGTCCATTTTGAGAGTACAGCAGATGCAGCCGTTCTGCAAAGCCACCAGAGAATCGTCCTTCTGGCCCACAACACCGCCTTTTGCAATAAGGTCGGCATCGATATTGACTTCGCCTATGTCGTTGACTATCACAGCGAACTTTATTCCTTTGCGGTTTGCAAGAATTTTATTTACGAGTGTAGTCTTGCCGCTTCCCAAATATCCGGTGAGCAAGAGAACCGGGATTTCCTTGTTTGTCATAATCCTTGTCTTTAAAGAGCAGCAAAATTAGATATTTTGTTTAAAATAACGTAACTTTACAGGCAGAATTTTAGATGAATATGAAAAGACAATCACGCATCCTCCTTCCGCTGCTGCTCTGCCTGAGCGCCTGCGGTTCCAAAGAAGACATACAGAGCCGATATATTGCCGCCGAAGGCTGCCATTCCCCTCTCTATTCCTATAATAAAGAAAGCCGGGAATTAAGCCTGGCCGACAGCCTTGTCAGAGGTGGCAGGGAAAATATTGCAATAAACAAAGCCATAAAAATAGACGACACTAAGTATTATCCCATACGCAACAAAAAATACAAGAACCTGTATATCAGCGAAAAGAACATCACAACAGACAGCTGCACCCTGGTTCTTGAAAGCAGACTCTGGGCCCGCAGCGCCGCATCGCTGATTTCCGACACCCTTTCCTCCTCCATTTCAGGCCTGCTCAAAAGAGGTGACGAAGCCAAAATCACAGGCTACGACCGCATTCTTCCCGATGGCAGTGTAAAACGCTATCTTGTAAGCACTTCCAAAAGCAAAGGCTATGTTTACGGCAAGTACCTCTGCGCCAGCAAGGAAGAAGCACTCACCAACTACAAAGCCGAGGTCTATGACCCTCTGCACGCCAAAGTGAAGAACCGCTTCGGTTCCGGCAAAGCATCGGACTGCGACTTCTACCCTTACCCGAAGCCGAAGTTCAAGAACAATCCCATGCCGGAAGCCTGCTACAGCCTGTATATCAACTTCTCCCCTTCCAACATTGGCAATATCGAGAATTACATCGCTCTTGCAAAACAGAGCAAAATCAACACTTTCGTAATCGACATCAAAGACAACGAGTGTCCCGGATTCAAGGCCGATGCAATGCGCCGCCACTCCCCTACCAACTACGCCAAAGCATCGTCCAAAGGTGAAAATCTCTACCGCAAGGCCGTACAGCGCCTGCACGAGGAAGGCTTCTACGTAGTAGGCCGAATCACCTGCTTCAAAGACAGTTACTTTGTTAAAGACCATCCCGAGAGCGCCATCACCGACAAAGAAAGCGGCCTGCCTTTCAAGCACAACAAATCATATTGGCCAAGCGCCTACGACCGCAAAGTCTGGCAGTTCAATGTTGAACTTGCAAAAGAGGCGGTGGAAAAGTTCGGTTTCAACGAAATCAACTTCGACTATGTCCGCTTCCCGGACAGGATGACTTCCATCGAAAACAAAATCAACTACCACAACCGCTACTCCGAAAGCAAGATTCAGGCAATACAGCGTTTTGTGGCCTATGCCTGCGATGAGATTCACGAAAAGGGAGCCTATGTTTCCATAGATGTTTTCGGCGAATGCGCCAATCCGGGCTACACCACTGCCTACGGCCAGTACTGGCCGGCCCTTTCCAATGTGGCCGACGTAATGTGCGGCATGCCTTATCCTGACCACTTCCCGGACGGTTTCTATGGCATTAGCAAGCCTTGGAACCACCCTTACGAACTCCTCTACCAGTGGGGATTGAGAGTTCAGGAAAGGCAGAAAGCAACGGCCAATCCTGCTGCAGTACGCACCTGGGTGCAGGCCTACCACGTGATGAAGCACGTCGATCCAAACGGAATAGACTACGATGCCCCGAATATAGAAAAAGAAATCCGCGGACTCTATGCCGCGGACCTCACAGGGGGCTATATAACCTGGCTCTCCTCCTCCAACATAAACCGATACAGGGAGCAGCTCCCGGCCTTCTGCATCGACTATCTTGCCGAATACAGAAAGGCCCAAAAGCCTTAATTGTGGAAGGAGCTTCCTCCGAGGAACTCCCTCAACAGAGAGGTTGGCGGAATCTCGGCATCGGACACTGCCAGGAAATAATGTATGAACTTAAGAAGCCTGTGGGCTTCGGAATACTCCGGACAGTTCTTCGGGATGCTTCGGAGAATAGGGTCGGCGTGATTGCGCATTACCGCAAACTCCACCAGCAGAGCTGAGTTGAACATCACGTCGGCATTTTCCTGATATGGCAGAATCCACTTCTCTTCTGCATCGAGCACATTCGGCCATTGCCTTATGCTCTCGAGGGCAGTGAAGGCACCCGCATTGTAGTCCCGGACGATTCGCCTGAGCAGGCGGTTGTCTGCAGGCGGGATACAGTTGTGGTTGTCGAGATTGATGCTGGTGAGAGTGGATATGAAAATCCTGTACTTGCAGGCATCGTCAATCTGGTCGGTAAGGGCAGGATTGAGAGCATGTATGCCCTCCACAAGCAGAACGCTGCCCTCACGCATACGCTTCTTCTTTCCATTGTATTCGCGGATACCTGTCTTGAAGTTGTATGTAGGCAACTCAACCTCTTCACCCTTAAGCAGTTTGAGCAGATCCCTCTGCAAAGCAGCGTGGTCCACCGTGTCGAAATTGTCGAAGTCGTACTGCCCGTTCTCAAGCAGAGGGGTATCGACCCTGTTCACAAAATAATCGTCGGTAGAAAGTGAAACCGGAGTGAGTCCGCAAGCTAAAAGCTGAATGCTCAACCTCTTGCAGAAAGTGGTCTTTCCCGAACTGCTCGGGCCAGTGATAAGCACCAGACGGACTTTGTTTTCCCCATAGTAGCGGCGCTCGATTTCTTCCGCAATCTGCACAATCTTCTTCTCCTGAAGGGCTTCGCTCACTTTGATGAGATCGCTCGCACCTCCCCGGCGGATGAGATGGTTCACATCTCCCACATTGTTCAGGCGGGTGATGATATTCCAGCGCAGATTTTCCCTGAAGACCTCGAAAGTCTTGGGCTGGGGGAAATAATCGGCAAGACGGGTCGGATCCCTGCGGTCCGGTACACGCAGCAGAACTCCATCGAAGCAGTTCTGAACATCCCAAACCTGAAGATATCCGGCATTCGGAAGCAGACGGCCATAATAGTAGTCAGGGCTGTCACCTAAAAGATAGTAATCGGTATATACGTCCTCACTGGTGTCCAGAAGACGGACCTTGTCGATATAGCCCCTCTCACGGAACATCTTGATAGCTTCTGAAATCTGCACTTCACGACGGTGGAAGGCCACCTTTTCGTTCACTATAGCCCACATCCTGTCGCGCAGGCGGTTCACATCATCCTCAGTAAGAGGAGTATCGTCCTTCTTCTTTATATTACAATAAAAGCCGCCGGAGAGGGGATGTTCCAAATAGGTTCTGCATCCATTGAAAACCTCGTAGGCAGCTTTACAGAAAAGGAAAAAGAGGGAGCGCACATAGACCCGCATTGCGCAGGGGGTCCGGGCATCCAGAAACTCAACATCCCTGTTGTTGTAAACCCTGAATCTCAAGCCCTGCGAAACATTGTTGACTTTAGCGGAGATAATCGGGAAAGGCTGTTCGAAACTTAGCTGGTCAAGAATTTCCAGCAAGGTTGTTCCCTCCTGTACATCCAGATATGAATCTGTGTTTTTGCAGTAAATGTGAAGCATTATGGCTACTTGCTTTTAAAATGAAGGTGCAAATTTAACGAATAATAATTAAATTTGCGAGTTATGAACAAAAAGATATCAACATTTTTGGCACTTGCCCTCATCATCTCATCCTGCGGAAATCCCGCACAAAAACAAGAAGAAGACCCCATTCCCCCGATAGGCTTCAGAGCATCGGACTATATACTTGAAACAACGGAAGTTAAACGCGGAGAGACCTTGCCTGTCCTCCTGCGCAGGCTCGGGCTTCCGGCCGATTCCGCAAAAGTGCTCATCAGCCGCCTCGACACAATCTTCAACCCGAGAAAAATGATGTCAGGCCGCAAAGTCGAAGCCTATTACAGCCAGGACAGCCTGAACCGCAGGCTCGAATACGCAGTTTACAACCACAGCAAAACCAAAGTAACGGTTTTCAAATGCGCCGATTCCCTCTGCCTGTGGAATTACTTCAAACCAACCACTGTGGAAGACAAGTATGTTGATGTAACTATAAACAACTCGCTTTGGGCAGATATCACCGCCGAAGGAGCGCCGGGAGAACTGGCCCTGGAATTGAGCGACATCTTTGCCTGGACGGTAAACTTCTTCGGGCTCCAAAAAGGAGACCGCTTCCAGACCATCTACAGCCAGACCCTCTGCGAAGATGAGATAATAGGTATCAATGAAATCAAATTCAGCCGCTACACCAGAGGAAAAACCCAGATCAACGCCATAAAAGTGGACATCCCGGGCAGCAAGGACAAATACTTCAACGAAAAAGGCGAGAACCTCAGAAAAGCCTTCCTCAAGGCCCCTCTCAAATTCTCCCGCATAAGCAGTAAATTCACCTACAGCCGAAAACACCCCGTTACCGGAGTAGTGAGGCCACATACAGGTGTGGACTACGCCGCACCTACAGGAACTCCGGTCCACGCCCTCGGCGACGGCACTGTAATTGAATGCGGCTGGACCAACAGCGGAGGCGGCAATATGGTGAAAATCAAGCACAATTCCGTTTACACCACCTCTTATATGCACCTGAACGGCTTTGCAAAGGGAATCAAAAAAGGGATCAAGGTGAATCAGGGACAGGTAATAGGATATGTGGGCTCCACAGGCTTGAGCACCGGCCCGCATCTGGACTTCCGCGTATGGAAAAACGGCCAGCCTATGGATCCGCTCAAACTCAACTCCCCTGCTGCGGAGCCTCTGCCAAAGGCCTACCAAGGCCAGCTTGATTCGCTCTACAGCCACTATTCGGACATTGTGAATGGAAATTAAACCCATAGCCCATTTCCGCTCTCCCTTCGAGGGCAAGTTCGGCATTCCCCGCCAAAGCTCCATTGTGAGCGAGGTCCGGGGCAGGATTGTTTTCGAAAAGGAATATGCATCGGCCGATGCACTAAGAGGCCTCGAGGGCTTTGACTACCTCTGGATTATTTGGGGCTTCCATCTCAACCACAGCAGCCGTCCCGACAAACTCACCGTACGGCCACCCCGCCTGGGAGGAAACACCCGCCTTGGCGTTTTTGCCACGCGTTCCCCTTTCCGGCCCAATCCATTGGGACTCAGCTGCGTACACATAGAAAGCATAGAAGAGGGCAGCATAGTTGTCAGCGGAGCCGATTTGGCCGATTCCACCCCGATTTTCGACATCAAACCTTACCTCCCCTACAGCGATTCCTTTCCTCAGGCCCGTTGCGGCTTTGTACAGCAAAACGACTGGGAGGAGCTGCAAGTTACAACTGCGGACGATGCCCTTATGGAAAAACTCCGCAGCTTTTTCGACGAAGAACAGCTGCAGGGGCTTTTCAAATCCCTTTCCCAGGACCCTCGCCCCAGCTACGAAAGAGGCAAAGAAAAAAATTATGGCCTGACTTACTCAGGCCATAACATCACTTTTCATATAGAGGGGAAAACCCTTGTCATTGACTCTGCCATTTGAGCACAGGCTGGCGTGCTGCAAGAGTCTCGTCCGGCCTCGATACAGGAGTATTGTGCGGAGCGGAATGCAGAAGTTCTGGATTTTCTTTGGCTTCGCAAGCGATCTTCCTCATAACGGCTATGAAATCGTCCAGGGTTTCCTTCGACTCGGTCTCCGTTGGCTCTATCATTATGGCCTGATGGAAGAGCAGAGGGAAATAGATTGTCGGGGCGTGATAGCCGTAGTCCAAAAGCCTTTTCGCAACATCGAGAGTGTTGGCACCTTCGAGTCCGTCGAACACAAATTCGTGCTTGCATACAGTATCGATAGGTAGCTTGTAGCAGTCCTTGAGTTCCTCCTTGATATAATTGGCATTGAGACAGGCAAGCTTGCCCAACTTGGCTATATTTTCCTTTCCGAGCATAAGAATGTAGGCGTATGCTTTGAGAATAACGCCTGCATTTCCGTGGAAAGCAGAGGTGCGAACTGTAGGCAGAAGCGAAACAAGTTTGTTACATACACCCACTGGACCGCTGCCAGGGCCACCTCCACCATGTGGAGTGGAGAATGTCTTGTGCAGATTCAAATGAAGGATATCAAAGCCCATATCACCCGGACGAACCACACCCATAAGGGCATTCATATTGGCTCCATCATAGTAAAGAAGACCTCCGCAGGAGTGAACCAGCTCGGCAATTGCCTTGATGTCACGCTCGAAAAGACCGAGTGTGTTAGGATTGGTAAGCATTATTCCTGCAAGGTCGTCTCCAAGCAAAGGCTTCAAGGATTCCACATCCACAAGACCGTTTTCTCCCGACTTCACTACAACCACTTCCAAGCCGCAGAGAGCTGCGCTGGCAGGGTTGGTTCCGTGGGCAGAATCGGGAACAATTATTCTCTTGCGCTTGAAATCCCCGCGGGACTCGTGATAGGAACGCATAAGCATAAGTCCGGTAAGCTCACCGTGGGCACCGGCGCAAGGCAGGAAAGTAAAATGAGCCATACCGGTAATGCTGGCAAGAGCCTTGTCCATCTCCTCGTAGAGCTGTTCATATCCCTTGGCTCCCGGCTGAAGCGGATGCACATCGCGGAATCCGGGAAGAGAAGCAACTTCCTCGTTGATTTTCGGATTGTATTTCATCGTGCAGCTGCCAAGGGGATAGAAACCTGTGTCGACTCCGAAATTCATCTGGCTCAAGTTGGTATAGTGCCTTACTACATCGGCTTCGCTCACCTGAGGAAGCACAGCTTTGCTGCTGCGGCGAAGAGTCTCAGGCAATTCAAGTTTCCTGTCAGGAAGCGGAAGAGTGCAGGCAGACCTTCCCTCTTTGGAAAGTTCGAATATGAGTTTGTCGTAATATTTCATTTCCTGCCTATTTTAATGAATTCACAACATCAATCAGAGCGCGAATGTCTTCACTGCTCCTGTTTTCGGTGGCACAGAAGGACACATTTCCCTCCTTGTCCGGCCAGGCGGCAAAGATGCCGGCCTTGTCAAGAGCAGCATGAAGTTTCTGCACATCGCACAGAGGCTTGAGCACAAACTCCTTGATGAAAGGCTTTCCCGGATATGGGTCTTCGAAAAGACCGGTCTTGAGAAGAGCGTCCTTAAGCCCATGGGCTGCCTGGTAACTGAGATTGTTCACATCTTCAAGACCTTCAGGTCCCATAAGCGAAAGATATACGGTAATCCACAGAGCCATAAGCGACTGGTTGCTGCAGATATTGGAAGTCGCCTTCTCGCGGCGGATATGCTGTTCACGTGCCTGAAGGGTGAGCACGAAGGCTCTGCGCCCCTGTGCATCCTGAGTCTGGCCCACAATGCGTCCGGGCATTTTGCGCATATATTCGTTGCGGCAGGCCATAAAGCCTACATAAGGTCCGCCATAAGAAAGAGGAATTCCCAGGCTCTGGCCGTCACCTACAGCTATGTCGGCGCCCCATTCTGCAGGAGTCTTAATCACTGCAAGTGTGGAAGGGTCGCAATATTCCACAAAAAGGGCTCCGGCCTGATGAATGGCATCGGCAAGTCCGCTGTGGTCTTCAACTATTCCGAAACGGTTGGTGCCCGGAAGCAGAACTCCGGCCACAGTCCCGTCAAGGGCCTCAAGCAGAGCAGTTCGAGAGGTCTCACCTGCTTCGCAAGGAATAATCTCAAGTTCTGTGCCTTCCCACTTGGCATAAGTGGCAATGGTCTCAATCACATTCGGAAGAAGGCCGTCGCTGAGAAGCACTTTGTTCCTTTTGCGGGTGCAGGCCACGCACATACGTACTGCCTCCACAGCGGCCGTAGCGCCGTCGTAAAGGGAAGCATTGGAAACATCCAGACCTGTGAGATTGCAGATCATTGTCTGATACTCAAAGATATATCTCAGAGTACCCTGTGAAATTTCACACTGGTAAGGAGTATATGCCGTAAGGAATTCACTTCGGGAGCAAAGGTAAGGAATAACAGAAGGACAATAATGGTCGTAAGCCCCCTGGCCCACGAAAACCTTGCTCTTCGGATTCTTTGCAGCAAGCCGCTCAAAATACTCGCGCAACTGCTGTTCGCTCATTGCCGAAGGAAGATCGAACTCACCCTTGAATTTGCAGTCTTCGGGAACGTCGCTGTACAACTCGTCCAGAGAGCTGAGCGACACCCTTTTCAGCATTTGGGCAATATCTTCTTCGGTATGAGGAAAATATGCAAATGTACGGGACATATTACTTTTCTATTGATGCCGCATAGGCTGCCGCGCTGAGCAGGGAGTCCAACTCGGTGCTATCGCTCATTTCCACCTTTACTATCCAGTTGCTGTACGGATCGGCGTTGATCAGGGACGGATCGTCCTCAACGGCTGTGTTGCAGGCAACAATGACACCGCTCACAGGGCTGTAAAGGTCTGCTGCCGTCTTGACGCTCTCGAGAGCGCCCAGTTCACCTTCGCGTTCCACTTCGTCACCGACTGCAGGCATATCCACATAGGTGATGTCGCCGAGCTCGCTCTGTGCGAAATCGCTTACACCGATGATAGCAACCTGACCGTCAACTTTTACCCATTCGTGGGACTCGCTGTAAAGGAGTCCTTCTACAATTTTGCTCATTTCTTATAATTTGTTTGATAAAATCTTTTCTTGATTACTTCTGCCGGGAAAACCTTGTTGCGGACCTGGATGCTGAGTTCAGTACCCAAAGATGCAAAGGCACTGTCCACAAGTGCGAAGGCAAGACTGCGGTCCAGAGAGATGGAACGATAACCCGTTGTGACCACACCCACCTGGGTGCCGGAAGCATCGAGCACGGCATAGCCGGCACGCGGAATGGCCTTGTCCTTGAGTTCAAGACCCACAAGCTTGCGGGCTACTCCGTTCTGTTTCTGGGCAAGAAGGGCTTCCTTGCCTATGAATTCAGCCTTGTCGAGCTTGCAGAACATCGACAGCCCGGCCATAACCGGGGAAATATCCGCAGAAAGTTCATCCCCGTAAAGAGGCAGACCCGCTTCGAAACGGAGCGTATCCCTGCAGCCCAGGCCGCAAGGCTGTATGCCCTTTTCCACAAGAAGATCCCACATTCTGCAAATTTCTTCTGTTGGAGCATATACTTCGAAACCGTCTTCTCCGGTGTAACCGGTGCGGCTGACTATGCATCCGTCCTGCACATAAAAAGTGTAGAAATGCAAAGCGGCAGCCTTTTCGAAACCGAGAAGAGTGCATACTGCAGCCTCGGCTTCAGGCCCCTGTACTGCAATCTGACCCCAGGCTTCGCTCTGGTTGTCGAGCCGGACATCGAAAGAAGCACAATTCTGCTGCATCCAATCGAAATCCTTGTCTATATTTGCGGCATTCACCACCAGAAGATAGCGTTCAGGCTCGAAGCAGCGGTAAACCAGAAGGTCGTCAACAGTGCCGCCGTCGGGATAGAGCATCATTCCATAGAGGATTCCGCCGGCTTCCAGAGTGGAGGCATCGTTGGTAAAAATATGATTCACAAATGCAAGAGCATCGGGGCCCGACACAAAAATCTCACCCATATGGGAGACATCGAACACCCCGGCCTTTTCCCTTACTGCCTTGTGCTCGGCAATTATGCCTGCGGGGTAACGGATAGGCATGTCATAACCGGCAAAGGGGCTCATCACGGCACCCAAAGCGATATGACGGCTGTGGAGACAGGTTATTTTGTCCATAGTGTTACTTTAAGATATCCAAGTCTTTTTTCAGAATGATTTTCTTGTCCATCATCCGCACTTTCTGGAACAGAATCACCTGATTGGCATAGTTCAGGTGAACCTTGTTCTCATGCTTGCCCTTGCGCCACCACTTGTAGAAGCCTACAGGGTCGGTTTCAAAAGGAATACGTGCGGGAATTCCGGTGGAATAGCCGGGATAGTCTATTATCATTTTCAATCCCATGAAACGGCGGTAATATTCAGGGTCAGCACGGCGCAATTTGCTCACCAGCGGACCCAGAAGTTCGAATTCGTCCACCTGCAGGATTTTTTCCTTGACTATCATCTTGTGAATGCGTACGGGATCTACGCATATCCAAACTCCCATTTTGAGAGTTTTCGGGCCCTCTTCCGTGTCGAGGGTCAGTTCATCATTGGAATAGTACATCCTCTGAGGGTCCAGAGGGTAGAGGTTCATTTCTGCATCCATCAATTTAGGGTTAGAGAAAGATTGAGGCAAATTTAGTAAAACTTTTTCTAAAAATTGCTAACTTTGGACGAAATGCAACACATTTTAAATTTCAGCGGAACTCTTGCAGAGGAAGGCTTTTCCCCTGAGGGTGTGGAGATACACGATTACAGCACCCTCGAAGGCAGCAACTGTTTTTGCAGCCCCGAAAGCCGCGACTTCCTGCTACGAGACCTGCCCTGCGGAGGAATCTGCTGGGCCGATACCGGAGACTACCATTACGTTAGCCTTCTGCGTTACCTCAAACTCCCCTCCCGCCCGGAGCTTCTGCTCTTCGACCAGCATCACGACAATGCCCCGGTCGAGGACCTGCTTTCCTGCGGCAACTGGCTCAGTGCCCTCCCGCAAGGAAGCATTGGCCGATGGTACCGCAGCACTGAGGATTTCGAAGCAAATCCTCCCCGCTCCCGGGAAGTGTTCCTGAGCATAGACCTCGATGTGCTCTGCACCTGCGAGTTCTGCACAAATTGGGACCAGGGCACGCTCAGCTGGCCCCGGCTGAAAGCAATGCTGGACACGATATTCGCCTCCCACAAAGTGTTGGGTGTGGATATCTGCGGAGGCAAGAGCCGGGCAAAGGGCGCAAACGACGCCCAACTCAAAATGAACCTGGAACTGAGACAGGAATTATACACATATCTATATGGAAAAGAAGAAGAGATTTCTGCTTATTGAGACACTGTTTGCTCTCACGGCATCGTACCACACCGTAATCGGGCTCAACACTGCACCGCTTCCGCAGGCCATCAGCAAAGGCATTCCCATCCTCATCCTGCTTGCCGGAGTTCTCACTGCTCCGAAACCGGAAATACGCATCGTCCTTGCCCTGATTTTCTCCTATCTGGGAGATATGAGCAGCGAACTCATAATGGACAACGACTTCCCCTTCCTGAGCCAGATGTTCTTTTTCTCCTGCGCCCAGCTGTTCTACATCCTCGAATTCAGCCGCAGCGAAAAAGCCGAAGGCAAAAACCTCTCGCTCGTACCTTTCTTTATGGTGCCGTATGCCGGTCTGCTGCTCGGAATGGTGGGATGCGCCTGTATCTGCAAAAGAGGACGCAGCCGCAAGCGCATACTCGGGGCACTCCTCTTCCTTCTGTCCGATTCTCTTATTCTTGTCAGGATGCTCAGCAATGGTTTTCCGCTTGACAACCAGCTGGTTATAGCCACCTATTACTTCGCGCAATGGTGTCTTTGCCTACCATATATGCAAAGCAGATCTTGATTTTTTAAATAATTTTATTAAATTTGTCGCCCTTTTAGTATAACAATAAAAACAAATACAGTGAAAAGAGTCAAACACATTCTGCTCTCCCTGCTGCTGATTTTGCCGGCAATGACAAGCCTGCAGGCACAGGAGACAGTACATCTGAGCGGCTGCATCACATCGGCCGATGACGGACTCCCTCTTATGGGAGCAGCCGTCCTCACCGGCCCCGGAAGCGGCACGATAAGCGACGAAGACGGTCTCTACGCCATTGACGTGGCTCCGGGAACAATGGTGGAATTTTCGAGCATCGGTTTCGAAAGCCATTATTTCACCGTTCCGTCCGGAGTAAGCGAATTCGTTTACAATGTGGAGCTGGCCGCCGAGAACCTTGCCCTCGAAGATGCCGTGGTAATTGCCTACGGTGTGCGAAAAAAGGGCACCCTCGCCGGCAGCGTATCCACTGTGAAAGCCGACAAACTGGAAAGTTCCCCTACCCCGGCCTTTGACCAGGCCCTTCAGGGACAGGTTGCCGGACTCACCGTACTCTCCTCCACCGGAGAACCGAGCGCATCGGCCACGATGATCATCCGAGGCACCAACTCCATCAATTCAGGTACAGCCCCGCTCTACATTCTCGACGGTGTGGCCATCTCGGCATCGGACTTCAATACCATAAACCCTGCCGACATCGAAAGCATGTCCGTTCTTAAGGACGCATCGTCCACTTCGATTTACGGAGCGCGTGCCTCCAACGGCGTGATTGTGATCACAAGCAAACGCGGACGCAGCGAAGTACCGGCAATTGCCTACAGGATGCAGTTGGGCGTATCGTCCCTGGCATACGGCAAATGGGACCTGATGAACACCGAGCAACGCATACAGTACGAGCGCGAACTTGGACTGGACGCCGGACAGGACTACAACTTCCTGAGCAAGACCGACATCAACTGGCTCGAAGCCGTGTACGACGATGCGGCCCTGCTCCAAAGCCACGAAATTTCAGTGGCCGGGGCCGACGACAAGAGCAACTACTTCGTATCCGGAGCATACTACAATCAGGACGGCATTGCCCCTTCATCGAACTTCGAACGCTTCAGCGTACGCTTCAACTTCGACCGCAAGATGGGCAGCAGACTCAAGCTCGGCAGCAACACAATGTTCAACTACCAGAACATAATGCAGGCCGATGAGGGAGCCTATACCCTGGTGACCCCTATTTCCGCCGCCCGATTCATGCTTCCGTACTGGAACCCGTACAAAGCCGACGGCAGCCTCGCCTCCATCAACGACGGCTCCTGGCTCGGACAGGGACAGAACCCTCTGGAGTGGATTGAGAACAACCCTGTACGATTCAAAAAATACAAGGTTCTCTCCATTTTCTACGCCGAAATAGACCTCCTCAGGAATCTGAAGTTCCGCAGCCAGGCTTCCTTCGACTACTCCTCGACCAGCAGCTTCGGGCAGTCTTTCCCGAGCTATGCGCCGAACCTGGACGAAGGCAGCGCATCGAGAGGCTACTCCAGCGGGCTGGACCTCCAGATTACGAACACCCTTACCTATACCGGCAGCTTTGACGGAGGACACGACATCACCCTCCTGCTCGGACAGGAAGCTCAGGACTACCATTCCGAAGGCTTCAGCCTCCTTGCAAAAGGACAGAGCAACGACAAACTCACCGACATAGCCTTCGGAACAAGGGTTACCTCCTGGAACAGCTGGTCCGATGCCGATTTCTCCCGCATGTCCTTCTTCGGACGTGGAGAATACAATTATATGAACCGCTACTACGCCGAAGCCTCCCTTCGTGCCGACGGTTCGTCCCGATTCGGCAAAAACAATCGCTGGGGCGTATTCGGAGCGGCCGGCCTGATGTGGGACATCCGCAACGAGGCTTTTGCCGATTCCTGGCGTTCATTCCTGAGCCTTGCACAGCTTTCCCTTTCGAGCGGAACTGCCGGCAACTCCTCCATCCCCAACTACGAGCACCTTGCCCTGGTTGGCGGAAGCGGAGACTACCTCGGCGATTCTGCCCTGGCCCCTGTACAGCCGGGCAACGAGGACCTCACCTGGGAGAGCACCTGGACCAGCAACCTCGGACTGCATCTGGGTTTCTGGAGCAGACTCAATATCGACCTCGAGTTCTACAACAAACTCACTACCGATATGCTTATGCAAGTCCCTTTGTCCTATGCCCAGTCAAACGGCTACGGCTATGTATGGGACAATGTTGGAGCTATGGTTAACAGGGGTGTTGAGTTGAACCTTTCCTTTGACCTTGTCCACAGCGGAGATTTCATCTGGAACATCAACGCCAACGCAGGATACAACAAAAACCGCATCACCGAGCTCTACAACGGAGTGAGTGAATACGAAAACAACAATACCAGCACCAAGTTGATTGTGGGCCATCCTCTCGGAGAGTTCTATCTCAACCGCTACGCCGGAGTGAACCCGGCCAACGGCGATGCCCTCTGGTACGACAAGGACGGCAATCTCACCAACGAAATGCGCGACGAAGACCGCGTCCTGATGGGCAAGAGCTACATCGCCCCATGGCAAGGCGGTTTCGGAACCAGCCTGAGCTATAAAGGATTGAGCCTCAGCGCACAATTCAGCTGGGTTGCCGACCGCTGGATGGTCAACAACGACCGCTATTTCGACGAAAGCAACGGACGCTTCATGACCTACAACCAGTCTGCAAGGCTTCTGGACCGCTGGAAAGAGCCGGGAGACATTACAGACATTCCGCGTCACGGGGTCTATACTGAATTCGACAGCCGTCTGCTCGAAGATGCATCCTTCCTTCGACTCAAGAACGTGATGCTCTCCTACAATCTTCCTGCGGCACTTTTGGCCAAGACCGGTTTCATCCGCGGGCTCAGAGTCTATTGCCAGGCTCAGAACCTGCTTACTTTCACCAACTTCTCAGGTCTCGACCCGGAAGGAGTATCTAACATTTATGCTGCCCAGTACCCTATGTCAAGGCAGTTCACCTTCGGTTTGGACTTAAACTTCTGACAAGTATGAAAAGAGCACTCAAAACAATATTTTCTTCAGCCTTCATCGGAGCCTGCCTTCTGGGATGCGTGTCCTGCATGGACAAAACCCCGGGAGATTACATCCTCCTCGAAGACGGAATGAAAGACCTCAATTCTGCCGACCAGATCTGCAACGGAATGTACACCAAACTTATGAGCGGAGCGCTTTACAGTGGCTACCTCACCCTGTGCCCGGACATCCAGGCCGACCTCGTACACGCCGTTCAAGGCAACAGCAACGCCTACGGCAATATCTGGCAGTGGAACATTCTGGCCTCGAACAGCGAAATAACAAGCATATACGCATCTCTCTACAGTGTGATAGGCCAGTGCAACTTCTTCCTCGACGGTGTCGATGCCCTCAAGGCAAGCCTCACTCTTGACGATGAGATCCAATACCTCGACCATCTGCACGGCGAGATGCTCTGCGCAAGAGCCCTTGCCTACAGCGAACTCGCAAAATGCTTCTGCAAAGCCTACGAGCCGGAAAATGCAGAAAACGAGTTGGGTCTGGTTCTGAGCGACAGTTTCTTCAGGGAAGCCCCGAAGAAAAGGGCCAGCCTCAAAGACAGCTATGCTTTCATCATCGCCGACCTCGAAAAAGCCTGCGAACTTCTGGACAAGGATCTGGACGAGGCCAACAGCCCCTATTTCTCATACGCGGCTGCACAGGCAATCTGGGCAAGGGTCTGCCTGAACATGCAGGACTGGGACGGTGCAGTGGAGCATTCCTCCTACCTTTTGGACAGCCGCATTTTCACTTTGGCCGATGCCAACACCCTCTACACCTCCAGCCAGTCCTATTTCAATTATATGTGGACCAACGATGCCGCCTACGAAATCATCTTCAAAGTAGGCTATACATCAACTTCCTACGGTGCAGCAACAGGTTCCGTATTCCTGAACTTCACAAGAGACTACACCTATTACTATCCCGACTATGTTCCGTCCAACTGGGTGGTCAACGGGCTCTACAGCAGTGCCGACCTGCGCTACTCCGCATATTTCAGCGAATTGCAGACCGGCTACAGCCATGGCCTTACCTGGCCTCTTCTTATCAAGTACAGAGGCAACGAGGCCCTGATAGCCAACAAAATATTCCACGTGAATATGCCTAAGCCGCTGCGACTTGCAGAACAGTACCTCATACGCGCCGAGGCATATTGCCGCAAAGGCGAATTCTCGAAAGCCAACCAGGACATAAACAAACTGCGCAGCAAGCGCTTCAGTTCCGGTGGCAGCCTGAGTCTGAACGAAGACAACTGGCTCGACAACATAAGCAACGAAAGAGTAAGAGAACTCTACATGGAAGGATTCAGGCTCAACGACCTCAAGCGCTGGCACCGCGGTTTCGAGCGCACGCCACAGACAAACTGCCTGAGCGAAGGCGGCAGCCTCAAAGTAGAAGCCGATAACCCTCTCTTCGTATGGCCTATACCTCGTAACGAGATAGAGGCTCCAGGCTCGGAAATTGAAGGAAACGAAAGCAACAGATGACAAGGCTATGAAAAAGATTACATTCAGCATTTTGGCAGCAGCAGCCCTCGTGCTCTGCTCCTGCAAGGAACACTACACAAGCTACGATGATGCCGAGTATATCATGTTTGCCGATACTCTCAAGGCCTACGCCGTGACTGCAGATCAGGACTACATACGGATACCGGTTGTCTCCACCGTCAAACGTGACTATCCCCGCACCATAGCTGTGGAAGTCCTTGACAAGGAGAGCAGTGCAATAGAAAGCCTGCACTACAGCATAAAATCCAACACTCTCACCATCCCGGCCGGAGAAAACAGGACCGACCTGCTCATCCAAGGCAATTTCGAGAATCTCAGCCCTGAAGAGAACCTTCAGCTGAGCATCAGTCTCATAATGAACGACAAACTCGAATCGCCTCTCTACGGCCGCAAGACCAAAGTGGAACTCGTGAAGTGCTGTCCTTTCGACAGACAGAATTTCTGCGGCTGGTGCGTTCTTTCATCCACCTTCCTTCAGAATTTCAATCCCTACGGCTCCTACCAGAGGCTCATCCACACGGAAGCCCATCCAAACAAGGAGAACAGCATAATCTGCCGCAACTGGATGAACGACGGCTACGACGTAGTGCTCACTTTCGACACGTCCGACCCTCTCAATCCCAAGGTCAGCCTCGACGGCGAGCAGATTATAAGCGACGAAGGCTCATTCTTCGGGATGACCCACGGCGACGACCACATCAGGGCCGTCACCAGCAGCCTTTACAACTCATACTATTACAACTGCGGTTCCTATCTCTTTATATGGACACAGATGTACGTTCTGGACCTGGCCGAAGTAATCGGCAGCGTGGGCCACTTCTACAATATAATGGAGTGGATAAGTGACGAAGAAGCAGAAAGGCTTCAACGTGAAGAAGGTATGTAGAATAATAAAAATAACAGATAATGAAGAATTCTATTACAAAAACACTGGCTTCGGCTGTTTTGCTTGCCCTGTTTGCAGCGGCCTGCCAGCCGAAGGCTCCGCAGACTCCTGTTGTGGAACCTGAATTCCCTTCTGAGATTGTTACGGAAACCCTTACAGCCGGACAAAGCGTGGTCCTCAGTTTTACCGCCAATATGGACTGGGAACTCGAAATTGAAGGTGACGGTGCCGGAACATATTTCTGGATAGATGACGCGGGTCTCAAAGAAAGCAAAATCAAAGGTGAAGCCGCAGATGTAAGAGCAACAATCACTTTCTCCGAAGAAGAGGAACTCGATGTCAACCGTATCTGCACAGTGAATCTCACCATGGGAAATCAGACCAGAAAGATTGCGGAATACACCCGACTTGCCCTTGAAAGATGCTTCGAAACTTATGCAGGCTATGCTGACGA
This sequence comes from uncultured Bacteroidales bacterium, assembly GCA_946055165.1. Lineage (GTDB taxonomy): Bacteria > Bacteroidota > Bacteroidia > Bacteroidales > UBA932 > Cryptobacteroides. Next base: position 12,058 of record CAMGFA010000023.1, on the reverse strand, counting down.
ATACGACTTCGCGAAAGAAAACGGCAGCTGGGCCTTCGCCGAGGAAAAAGCAAGTAATGCAACTCTGATTACCTTCGAAGGCGTTTGCGACTATGCCATTCCGGTAAAAGTTGTTTCCAACTACGACTGGAACCTGGTACTCCCGTCCTGGCTCAAAGCAAGCAACGCCCAGGGAGAAGAAATCAACTCCGGCACTACAGGAACTTGCGAATTCCTCCTGAAGGCAGTGCTCTCGGAAGACATTGCGGCAGGCTGCAATGCAGATGTGGTTTTCAGCGACAGTAGAAACAGTGACATCAGGCAAAGTCTCAACATTACACTTCCGGCACTTGGAGAGCGTCTCGAAATGAGCCTTGCCACAGAACTTGTATTCAACTGGGAAGCCTTACGCAAAATGCCAAACGAAAGCTTCCAGGACAGTCCGGCAATCATCTATATGCTCGCCTGCAAAGGAGCAGTGATCAAAGCTCTCGAATGGAAGGGAGAATACCACGACACAGAATATGCCCAGTGGGTGAACAGCGTGATCAATTTCAATGAAAACGGCCAGTTTATGCAGAGCACAAGTGCTGAAATCAGAGTTGAAGCCAACAGCGGAGAAGCCCGCCAGGCCGACATCTTCGTATTCCCGGCATCTCTTGCATATCTCAAAGCCGAAGATATCTGCAACACTTCCGACTGCAGCATCAAGGAAGAATACCTGCCATATCTTGCAGGCCGTCTGGAGCAGGAAGCCTATAGCGCTCCTGTGACAGAGGAAGCGAAACTCTGCCTCACCAAAGGCAGCGCAAACATAAGCAGATGCACAAAGGGAAGCGACATGTACGAAATGCTCAGCGGCTTCTTCAGCATCGATAATGGTGAAGTTTATGAACTTTTGACCAACAGCAGGAATCTCGGACTCGAGTACGATACCCAGATCTGGAATTTCATTATCTACGATGCCGAAGGCAACAAAGTCAGCAACGGACAGGGCATCAATCTGGAAGGCACCAGCTCAAGCACTTTCGACCTTGACATAAGCAACTCCGTTTCAAAAAGGACCGAGTGGTATGTGGCCATCCAGAGTGAAGGCTATCTCAATGTTGCCGCTTTCCACCTTGTTTACGACCCCGATGCTGAAATCGAAGGCGAAGCTCTCTTCCACTTCCTTATGCCGGAGTATGTTCAGGGAGCAAAACTCGAAAAATGCAGCGACCCTGAGCTTCTGGCCCGGGTAAAATCAGAATTGGGACTTGGAAACAGCATAAGCAACGACATCATCTACCAGCTCACCTACGAGGTGGCCGAACCGACTATGGCTGCCGTTGTATGCCCTTGCAATCCGGGGGCTGCCTGGAACAACTACCCTGAAAGCAATGATTACTGGCTTCAGGGAGAGTGGGACGGAAACAGTCTATGGATTTCAATGTCCAAAGCCGGAGAGATTGACTACTTCCTTTTCAAGGATGCCAACTGGATAAACATTTTCGGTGTCCTTATCTGCACAAGTACAGCAGAATAACAGCATAGAAACTTACAAGAAATGAAATTTTCAAAAATACCGCTTCTGATTGCAAGCCTTGCTGCGGCCTGCACGCTGCTTTGCTGCCAGAAGGAAAGTCAGGACGATTTGAGAGAGAAGGACTACGGCTATGTCCAGTTCAAACTCTACAAAGAAGCCTCCTACGAAGCAAAAGCCGTGGTACCGGAGCTGGACTACCTGCACGATGCCTGCAAAATCCTTGTAATGCTCCAATTCGGAGATCGGCAGATTTCCCAGACTCTGCCGCTCAATGCCGCCAACAATGAGGCAGCAGAATACGGACTGCGCAGCGACAAGCTCAAACTGGTAAGCGGAAGCTACAGCATCAATGCCTTTACCCTTTTTGATGCCCTCGACAGGGAACTCTATCAGGGAGGCCCTGCCGGCGAATTCGAAGTGATTCCGGGAGGTCTTTGCAGCCACGACATTACTGCCAAAACCAGCCCTCGCGGCAAAGTGCAGTTCACCCTTTACAAGCACTTCACCAAGGCTGTGGAAAGGGAATATACCTTTGACGAAATTGCCAAAGCCGACATTTCAGTAAAGAATACTGACAGCGGAGTCAAGACCGTCTTTACAGGGCTCAAAGCCTCTTTCGACATCGTTTACGACGATAGCCAGGAGCAGCCTTCGGGCTATCTTTCATCGCAGGTGGTGTGCGACAGTCTTCTGAGCATCAAGGGAGGCAACTACGTAATCGACTCCTACACCCTCTACGACAAAAACAAGAAACTTCTGGAATATAACGACTCCCCTATCCCGGAGCGTTTCTCCGTCAGTGACAACAAGACTACCCGGGCCCGCGTTGCCGTGAATCTGAGCGAAGCTGCAGACTATATGAAAGACTACTTTGCCCTCAAGGAAATCTGGGAATCGCTCGACGGACCGAACTGGTACTATTTCGGGGAAGACTGGCCGAGAGGCAGCAACTGGAACTTCAACAAGGATCCCGACCTCTGGGGTGCCCAGCCTGGAGTCCAGCTCCACAGCAACGGCCGTGTAGCCCTGATCAACATCAGTGATTTCGGCTTCAGAGGCCATCTCTCCCCTGCTATCGGAGAACTGTCCGAACTGGTGGAACTCTATCTTGGTACGCACAACGACCTCAATCTGCTCGAATACGACCCTACCGTTCAGCCGGGCGCATCGTCCGCAACAAGAATGGAAAGACATAAGGAGTACCTGAGGCTCGTACACCCTGCAAGCCAACTCTCGGAGCCTGTGGCAAGAGCCCTTATGGAGCACAATATCTCCATTCCGGAAATCAGTCTCTACAAGGAGCACAGCGAAGACGAGCTCATTGAAAAAGGCAGCGGACGCTCCCTTGTTAAGCCTATGGACGTGGTCCACGGAAAGCTCTGCAACGGACTCAAATCCCTTCCGGAGGAAATAGGAAAGCTCAAGAAACTCGAAACGCTCAACATTGCCAACGGAGAACTGGAAAGCCTTCCTGCCTCTATGGCAAATCTGGAGCAGCTCACCGACCTCGAAATCTACAACTGCAGCAAAATGACTGTAGCTCCGGCTGTTCTGGCCCAGCTTCCGTCTCTTATCAGCGTGAACCTGGGAAACAATTCCCAGATGAGCAGCAGCGAAATAGAAATGGCACTGCACTATCTCAGTACCGGAGCTTCAGCAGCCAATATCCAGATTCTCTATCTGAACAAGAACAACATCAGCAGAATCAATGGTGAGGAGATGGCCAACATGCACAAGCTCGGCCTGCTCGACCTTGCCGAGAACCGCATCTCAGAAATCACCAAGGCCTTCGGCTCCGAAGTGGGTCTGGTGCAGATTTATCTGGACCACAATATGCTGAGCAGCCTTCCGGTCGACGAAAACGGCCTCTTTATGCGCATCGACGATGTGGAGAGTTTCACAGCATCGTACAACAACTTCACCGAACTGCCGGACATCTTTACCGCCGACTGCCCTTATGTGATGGGCTCTGTGGACTTCTCTTTCAACCATATCAGCAAAGTTCAGAACGGAAGCGCCTACAAAGGACTGAGGGTCGAAACCCTCACCCTCAACAACAATCCGGAGCTGGAAGTGCTGCCTGTGGAATTTGCAAGCAGCAAGTCCATCATCTCAAACTGGGCTTTCAGAGCCTGCTCCGTGCACAGCGTTCCGGGAGCCTTCTTCGAAGGTGAAAATGTGAAGTATATCAGCTCCATCGACCTGTCGTACAACCATCTCGATGACCTTCCGAAAGAGTTGCACGGCGTAAACGTGCCTTATCTCTACGGAATCGACCTATCCTACAACCGCTTCAAATCCTTCCCGTTTGAGCCTCTTGACAGCGCATACCTTACTGTATTCGGCATCAGAGGACAGAGGGACGAGAATGGAGAGCGCTGCCTGGAGCAATGGCCTACAGGTCTGTACAACCACAAGGGTCTGAGAGGTTTCTATATCGGATCCAACAATTTGGGCATGATAGATGACACCATCTCAAGCCTCATCTATTTCCTCGAAATAAGTGACAACCCGAACATTATCTTCGACGCATCGGACATCTGCAAGGACTATGCCCTGGGGCAGTACTACCTCATCTACGACAAGACCCAGGATATCCGTGGCTGCGAATATATTGCTCTTGATTAATACACAGGATGATGAAAAAAATACATATTGCAACAAGTCTTCTGCTCTCTGCAGCCCTTGTGGGAGCCTGTGTGCAGAAGGAAGAGATTCCTTTCGCTGTCGAGACCGATTCCTTCAGCCTCGGGGCCGAAGGCGGAGTCAGGAGCCTGCGTTTGAGTTCCGACGGCAGCTGGGTGGCCAAGACCCAGGAGCCGTGGATCAACGTGTCCCCTGCCAACGGCACAGGCAGCATTGAATGTGAAATCCGCATCGACTCGGCCCTCAGCGTAACTCCGCGCCAGGGTCTGGTCCGCATCGAGAGAATAGAAGACGGACTGCGCAAAGACATAAGCATCAGCCAGGAAGGTTTCAAACTGGGAATCAGCACCAGCGAGCCAGTGGTGGAAATCGAAAGCTATGCCGACTACGGGAAGCGCAGTTTCACAGTTCCTGTAACAGCCAACACCCCCTTCGTGGTGAATATCCCTGAAAAAGACAGGGAATGGCTCAAATTCAGCATGCCGGAACTGAAGCTCGACCGCGGAGTCCGTCCTCGCACGGTAAATGTCAAGTTCGAATGGGATCTGAACGTAAATCAGGAAGAAAGAGAGTCCGAAATCCTTTTCGAGCCGATGGATTCTGAACTTCAGCTGGAGCGCAAGGACAATCTGCTCATAAGGCAGAAGGGCGCCGAAGCCATAGAAATCGGCATCAAGGGAGACTCCCTTGCCCTCATTGCCATAAACCGCAGCCTTGACTGCTACCAGAGCTACAACACCGCCGAAAGAATGGCCAACTGGAACAATGTGGAAGTATGGAAATCCGGTCCGAACAAAGGAAGGGTACGCAAAGCCAGTTTCTACTTCTTTGCAACCAAGGAAAGCCTTCCTTTCCAGGTACGCTACCTCACAGCGGCGGAAGAGCTTACCTTCTTCGGAAATGCAAACACCTTCCTTCTGGACCTCGAGCCGGGTGAATTCATCTGTGAGCTCAGCCAACTCAAACGCCTTACAATAGGTGCATACGGTCTGGTGAGCCTGCCGGAGAATTTCAAAAACCTCAGTCAGCTGGAATTTCTCGACTTGAGCGGAAACAACTTCCAAACATTCCCGGAAGTGCTCAACAAAGACAATTTCCCTAATCTGAGAACCCTGCTTCTCAACGCCAATATGCGAAGCAATATCTATGACCTGAGCAATAACAACGAGGAAAATCCGGGCGGCTTCATAGACGAATGCCAAGCCGACGAAAACGGCAAGCGCAGTTTCCCTGTCAAACTGCTCGAATGGGACAGCCTCGACACCCTCAGGCTCTCGGTAAACTTCTTACAGGGCAGCATCCCAAGCCTTGAAGACAACCCTGCCTTCCCTAAATGGACAGAAGAGGAGGTCAACGCCTGCGACACCCTGCCGTCCATCCTCATCGGACTGCCAAAAGTTTTGCCGAACACAAATCTCTTCGCCATAAATTTGAACAAGCTTTCAGGTGAACTGCCGCAGTGGCTGCTCTTCCATCCGAAGCTCGACCTCTGGATTCCATTCTCCCTGATCTTCCCTCAGGAAGGCAAGGATAAGGACGGCAATTCCTGCGGATTCAGCAACGAGCCGGCCAATCTGGACTACTACTACAAGGAATACGTAAACAAATACTATAATCCAAACAAGCCTCAGCAATGAAAAGATACTTCATTCCTTTGATATTTTCATCCCTGCTTCTATTTGCTTGTCAGAGAGTATCTGAAACAACTGTGTTACCACAAAAGGAGCTTTCTGCCGACGTTGTAAGAGGCGAGCTTCTCATCCGCTTCAGCCCCGAGGTGCAGGACATCATAGAAAAAGCCGGGCTCTGCAAAAGCGGTCCGCTCAGAAGCCAGAGCTTCAGCGGCATCCCGAGCGTGGACGAAGTGCTGTCCCTTCTGGGAGGCTGCAGCATAGAGAGGGTTTTCCCGGCCGATTCCAGGAGCGAGGAAAACGCTCGCAAATCGGGACTCCACCTCTGGTATCTTCTCCGCTTTAGCGAAGAGGAAAACCTTCAGGAACTGGCCGGCAAGCTGTCCAGACTTGGTGAAGTGCAGCACATCGAATTCAACCGCACCCTCAAAAAGGCCTACAGCGGTAAAGCCACTCCCCTTGCAATAGGCAAAGAAGGCATACTGCCTCTTTCCGAAGGCTTCAACGACAGTTTACTCCCACGCCAGTGGAACCTCATCAACAATGGCAATCTCGGAGACAAGAAGTTCACTGCAGGAGCCGATGTGAACGTTCAGAAAGCATGGGGACTCTGCACCGGACATCCTGACATCATAGTTGCAGTCCTTGACGAAGGTGTGGACTACAGCCACCCGGACCTCGCCGCCAACATGTGGACCAATGAAGGCGAAATTTTCCGTTCCCACAACGACAACGACGGCAACGGCTATGCCGGTGACTACTACGGTTACAATTTTGTCCGCGGTACAGGAATCATCTCCACCGACGACATCAACGACAGCGGCCACGGCACCCACGTTGCGGGCGTGATTTCGGCAGTGAACAACAACGGAATAGGACTGAGCAGCATTGCCGGCGGCAACGGCAGCAGCCAGGGAGTCAGGATAATGTCCTGCCAGATTTTCTCCGGCAACTATCTTGGAACTGTTCTTGACGAAGTGCGTGCCATCAAATACGCTGCAGACAACGGAGCAGTCATCCTTCAGTGCAGCTGGGGCTATGTTTCCGGAGCCGCCAATCCTTATGACTGGACTCCACAGTACGCAACTGAAGAAGAATGGATTGAATACAACACACTCGAAAGCAAAGCCCTGGACTACTTCATCCACAACGCCGGTTCTCCCGACGGAGTAATAGAAGGTGGAATTGCAGTTTTTGCAGGAGGCAATGAAAACGCGCCTGCGGCTGGCTTCCCGGGAGCATACAAGGATTTTATATCGGTAGCTGCAACTGCTGCGGACTATACTCCGGCCGTTTATTCCAACTTCGGCCGCGGAATTACAATCAGTGCTCCGGGCGGAGATCAGGACTATTATTACGACTATGGAGAAGGTGAAAGCCGAGGCAGCCTGGGATGCATTCTTTCCACCCTGCCAAAACACATAGCCTCAGGAGGTTACGGCTATATGGAAGGAACCTCGATGGCATGTCCTCATGTGAGCGGAGTGCTGGCCCTGGGACTTTCCTATGCCGCCCAGCTCAGGAAGCATTTCAAAGCTCAGGAAGTCATAGACCTGCTCTACTCCACAGCCCTGCCTCTGGATGACAAATGGGACCTCGACAATTACAAATACTACTACAAATACGTGATTGACCTCGGGGACAACCATTACAAATACCTCGACCTCAACGACTATGTAGGCAAAATGGGTTACGGCCAGGCCGACGCTTATGCACTTCTCAAAGCAATCGAGGGCTCCGGCACGGCAATGAGTTTCCCTAATGTCTATATTGCTCTCAATGGCAGCGCAAGCTACATTCCATCCCGCTATTTTATCGGCGGAGAAGATCTCAGCTATACAGTGAGCATTGCCAATCCAGCAATCGCGACATCCCGCACCGAAGGAAAGAAAATCATCTTCGACGGTCACTCCAGCGGCCAGACAAAAGCCACAATTGCTGCCAGCAACGGCAAGAGCTTCGACTTCGTGATTACCGTAAGGGAAAAGGCCAATTCAAACGGATGGTTGTAAAATGAGAAGATTCGTCCTGTGTCTGGCTTTACTGCTTGCCTGCGCACAAATGCGCGGGCAGCAGGATGTCCTGCTCTTTGAAAGCAGGATCATCGATGCCGGCACAGTTGCCGAAGACTCCGGAATACATAACTACATTTTTGAATTCCAGAATGTTTCGTCCGATACTCTCACTATTACAAAAGTAAGCTCCAACTGCCATTGCACTACTGCAAAATGCAATCTCAGAAGCATTGCGCCATCTCAAAAAGCAAAGATTGCAGTAAATTACGACCCCAAAGGACACAGCGGCAGCTTTGAACGCAAAATATTTGTATACAGCAGCCGCATTGAGGAGCCCGAAGCCGTTCTGAGACTCAAAATCAAAGTGGAAGACCGTTCAGGACTGCCCTACCGGCTTGGAGTATTTGCACTCGAAAGCAAGCAAGTTGATTTGGGACAGAATAAAAGGAGCGCAGAGCTTTCTCTCAAAAATCTTTCCCAGAGCAAAGCCGGACTCAGACTGGAATGCAGCTTTCTTCCGGAAGGTCTTGAAGCATCTATCGACAAAACGGACTTCGCCCCCTTGGAAACGGGCCTCATTACTGTCAAATGTGCAGGCAATGTAAAAAATGGCGATTATCCCATTTATCTTGAGACAGATAAAGGACAGCAAACAAAATTGACAATTAAAATCAGACAAATACAATGAAAGCAAGATTTCTTCTTATGGCCCTGGGCCTGATACTCTGTATGGGTGCCTGCACCAAAAACACAGGTTCAGAAACTGTGGAATGGCTGGAAGTGAACAACAACAATATCAGCGGCAAATGGGAGCTTGTAGAATGGAACGGAAAACAGCTGGAAGAGGGCTCATATTTCCAGATTGAGCTTGTACGCAACGACGCTACTTTCACCATCTGGCAGAATATGGACAGTTTCCAGAACATTGCACACGAAATCACCGGCCGCTATTCCCTGAGTACTGACCCGGCAAAAGGAAGCATTATAGAAGGAATTTACGACCACGACTCCGACTTCTGGAACCATTCATACATCATCCGCGACCTCACCAAAGACTCAATGCTCTGGATAGCCACGGACGATGAAGAATTTACCCAGCTATTCTCCCGTATCGACTAAAGCGAACTGTAGTTCACCATTCCGGCTTTAAGCTTTAATACGCAGCAAATGTGATCATTTTTTATTATATTTGTAGGCTGGTAAAAAGAATCACACAATGGCAAAAGCATATATTTTTCCGGGACAGGGGGCGCAGTTCAGCGGTATGGGCAAAAGCCTCTACGAAGCCTGCGCAGACGCACGCAGGCTTATGGACAGGGCCAACGAGCTCCTGGGATTTGATATTACGGACATTATGTTCAATGGCAGCGAGGAACAACTTAGGGAAACCAAAGTTACCCAACCTGCCATTTTCATACATTCCACCACCCTTGCCCTATGCTCCGGACTGGACAAGCCCGACATGTGTGCGGGGCACTCCCTCGGCGAGTTTTCGGCTCTAGTTGCAGCAGGAGCCCTGGATTTTGAATCGGGACTCAAACTGGTGGCCCTGCGCGCCGCGGCAATGCAGAAATGCTGCGAGGCCGTTCCCGGGGCTATGGCTGCCATCATAGGCCTGGACAGCGCCACAATCGAGGAATGCTGCCGGCAGAGCGAAGGAACGCTTGTTGCAGCCAACTACAACTGCGACGGCCAGGTGGTCATTTCCGGAGAAAAGGAAAGTGTGGAGAAAGCCTGTGCAATACTCAAAGAACTGGGAGCAAAAAGAGCGCTTCCTCTTGCTGTGAGCGGAGCCTTCCACTCCCCTTTGATGGAAAGCGCACGGCAGGAACTGGCCCGGGCTATTGAGGCCTGCCATTTCGAAGACCCTTTCTGCCCCGTTTACCAGAATGTGAGCGCAAAGGCCGAAAGCAGGGCCATCGACATCCGGGACAATCTCCTCAGGCAGCTCACCTCCCCGGTGCGCTGGACCCAGAGCGTAAAGCAGATGATTGCCGACGGAGCCGATTCTTTCCTTGAAATCGGGCCGGGAAATGTTCTTCAGGGCCTTGTCAGAAGAATCGGGGGCAGCGGAATAAAAACAGAAGGAATTCAATAATAATCAATTTAATAATACACTATGGCAAAAGAAAAGAAATTCATTACCTGTGACGGTAATCAGGCTGCGAGCAACATCGCATACCTCTTCAGCGAGCACGCAGCCATCTACCCTATCACGCCATCTTCCACAATGGCTGAAAATGTAGATGAGTGGGCTGCAGCCGGTAAAAAGAACCTTTGGGGCGAGACCGTGAAGGTTACCGAAATGCAGAGCGAAGCCGGTGCCGCAGGCGCAGTGCACGGCTCCCTTCAGGCAGGCGCGCTCACCACTACCTTCACAGCATCCCAGGGACTTCTGCTGATGATCCCGAATATGTACAAAATTGCAGGCGAGATGCTGCCAACAGTCTTCCACGTATCGGCCCGCGCACTTGCAAGCCACGCCCTCTCCATCTTCGGAGACCATCAGGACGTTATGGCCTGCCGCCAGACCGGATTTGCCATGCTGGCATCGGGCTCCGTTCAGGAAGCTCAGGATATGGCAGCCGTAGCTCACCTCTCCGCAATCAAGAGCAGCCTTCCTTTCCTGCATTTCTTCGACGGTTTCCGCACCTCGCATGAAATCCAGAAAATCGAACTCCTCGACGAGGAGGACCTCAAGGGTCTTGTAAGCGAGAAAGCCCTCAAACATTTCCGCGAGCGCGCCCTCAACCCGGACGCCCCTGTAACCCGCGGTACCGCCCAGAACGGCGACGTTTACTTCCAGGCAGTGGAATCCCGCAACCAGGCCTACGATGCAGTACCTGACATCGTTGCCCGCTATATGGGCGAAATCGGAGAAATCTCCGGCCGCCAGTACAGGCCTTTCGATTACTACGGTGCTCCGGATGCCGAGAATGTAATCATCGCAATGGGCTCCGTTACCGAGACCATCCGCGAGACCATCGACTACCTGCGCGAAAGAGGCCGCAAGTACGGTCTTGTAAGCGTTCACCTCTACAGGCCTTTCAGCGCAAAATACCTGCTCAAGGCACTTCCTAAGAGTGTTCGCAAAATTGCAGTGCTCGACCGCACAAAGGAACCGGGATCTCTCGGAGAGCCTCTCTACCAGGACATCAAGACCGTATTCCAGGGCCAGGCCAACTCCCCTCTCATCGTGGGCGGACGCTACGGTCTCTCCAGCAAGGATACCACCCCTGCACAGATTATCTCCGTTTACGACAATCTCGAGCAGAAGGAGCCAAAGAACGACTTCACCATCGGCATTCTGGACGATGTTACCTTCAAGAGCCTCCCTATCAAGAGCGAGGTGAGCATCGTGAAGCCGGGCACCACTGAGTGCAAGTTCTACGGCCTCGGTTCCGACGGTACTGTAGGTGCCAACAAGAACACCATCAAGATTATCGGTTCGCACACCGAACTTTACAGCCAGGCCTATTTCGACTACGATTCCAAGAAATCCGGCGGTTACACCTGCTCTCACCTGCGTTTCGGCGAGCAGCCTATCCACGCCCCTTATCTTGTGAACACTCCTGACTTCGTAGCCTGCCACGTGCCTTCATACCTCGAGAAATACGATGTCCTCAAGGGCATCAAGGAAGGCGGCTCCCTGCTTCTGAACTCCCTCTGGGACGAGCAGGAGACCCTCGAGCGCATTCCTGACCACGCAAAGGCCGTGATCGGACGCAAGCACATCAAGCTCTATATCATCAACGCCACCAAGATTGCAGCAGAAATCGGCCTCGGCGGAAGGACCAACACCATCCTCCAGAGCGCATTCTTCCGCATCACAGGAATCATCCCTGTGGAAGATGCAGTGAAGTACATGAAGGCTGCAGCCCTCAAGAGCTACGGCAAGAAGGGAGAAAACGTGGTCAACATGAACTACGCAGCCATCGACCGCGGCGGCGAGTACATTCAGGTGAACGTTCCTGAAGAATGGGCAAAGATCAACGCCAAGTTCACAAACCCTAACGCAAACCGTCTGGCCACTCCTTTCGTGAAGGAAATAGCCGATGTGGTGAATGCACAGTGCGGAGACTCCCTGCCTGTAAGCGCCTTCCTTCCTTATATGGACGGAACCATGCCTAACGGCACTGCCGCTTACGAAAAACGCGGTGTGGCAGTGAACGTGCCTGTATGGGACGCTTCCAAGTGTATCCAGTGCAACACCTGCGCCTTTGTCTGCCCTCACGCAGCCATCCGTCCGTTCCTTCTCACAG
>CAMGFA010000022.1 GCA_946055165.1 uncultured Bacteroidales bacterium | reverse complement strand
GCAACTTCAGACCGAGAGCTCTCTTTGATCTATTCAAAAACGATTTGAAAACGCTACTCAAATTTTTAATTATCCCAATAGCTGCTGCTCTTTTTGAAGCGCAGAATGTCTGCAAGGGAGGCAGCATTGGCTGCAATCTTGAAACTGTACTGCTGCCAGGTTCCCACAGGAACCCACGATACTGAAATATTGAAGCAGTGAAGATCGTATGTGGCAGAGAGCTGTGTGGTTGTTAACTCCTTGGCAACAAAATCATAACCCGAAGTTACTGAAATGTTCATTCTCGGAGTGAGTTTTATGTTGCCGCTTACATTGAGAGTTGTAGTAATTGTATTCTTGTTGTTCAACTTGTCGTTCACCGAATCGTAAACATATGAACGGCTGTAGCGGAAGCTTCCGCTGAAATTCATGGACCATGGAACGTTCGGATTGGTATAGTACAACCATCCGCCCGGAATATATTCCCCTGTAACAGGGTGATAGTAAATCCTCTGATAGTAATCGGCCGGACTGCCTTTCTCTCGGCCGTCGTTGCCTTCTATTGTGCCTTTTCCAGAAATGGAGTATCCTGCACTCAACGATGCATTGGTAAACCTTGCAAGTCCCTGCCCTGCAAGCACGGCGAATTTGTTGTAAACCTTTCCCTTTTTATCTATCGCATAAGGATCGAAGGCGGCACTTCCGCTGATATTCACCTTGTTGAAGAGATTGGTGCTCATCGATGTGGAAATGGTCTTCATTTTCAGGGAATCGGCCAGGAAATTATAGGAGGTGGAGAAGCTGAGCTGGTCTATGAGCTTGACTTTTTTCGTGCCCTTGCCGGTGGAGTCGGCATAGTCGCGCACCTTGGCTTCGAAATTGTTTCCTATGGAAATACTTGCTGTTGCACTCTTTCCTTTGGAAGGAACGGTTCCAAGCTGTCCGGAGTAAATGTTGTACTGATATTCCTTGTCCACACCGTTTTTGTCGGTATAGTAATAAGTGCGGTAGCCGTTGGCGTAAGTGCCTTTTTCAGGACTGAGGCTGAGGTTTACGGAAGGGGAAATCACGTGCCTGATCGCCTGGATTTTGGAATATTTTCCGAAGTTGAACATACCGTAGATTCGGGTGCTCATGCTGACGGAGCCGGAATAGTTCTGAGTTATTCCGAAGCTGTTGAACAGAGAGCCCTGAACCAGTTCCACCCTGTCGGTGTCGGGATTGTAAACGGCCTCGCTGCTGCGGAAGAACCAGCTCTGGCTGTACGATACGCTCGGGTTGAAATTCAAGTATTTGAAAAGCTGGAAGCTCGGCAGTCCAATGCTGAAATTATGGTTCATTCCTGTCTTGAACTTGTCCATGAATCCTGGCTGGCCGAACTCCTTTGCATAGAAATTGATCTTGTTCTGCAGGGAGGTGCTGTAGCCGAAGCTGATTTTCTCCCAAGGCTGTTCCTTGCCCACCCTGTTCTTCTGTTTGAAAGGGTAGAAGGTGCTCACCGACAAGGAGATATTTGGAAGCGTGAAGGCGTAGGAACTGTCTTTTGAGTTCTGGTTGTGGAGCATGCTCACCGAGAGATTCACCTTTCCCTCCCAATTCTTGGAGTAGGAAATGGACGACTGTATCTGGTTCTGCAGGGCCTCATTCACCGAATGGGAGTTGTATTTGCTGTTCGATGGGCTGGAGAAATTGACCGATGCGCTGAAACTGGTTCCGGGACGGGCTTTCGAATCCTGCTGGTGCGACCATTTGATTCCGAAGTTGGTTGAGGAGTAGAAGTCCTGCGCACCCTTTTCGCCAGTCTGGTCGTAGGAATAGGTGAGACCGAAATTACCGTTGCACTTGTAGTTTACCTTGTATCGGGAATTCACGTCAATGGCCCAGGAGCCAAGTGTGTAGTAGTCTCCAGTTACGGAAAGGTCCAGATAATCACCGAAAACAAGATACATTCCGGCATCTCTCATATAGAAGCCACGGGCGGTTTCTTCACCGAACGAAGGCATAAGAAGTCCTGTGGCCCTCTCCGGCTTTTTGGGGATGAAACCGAAAGGAATGCCGAGGAAAGGAATGTGCACATCTCCCACAACCAGGTGGGCAGGGCCAAACACCGTTTTTCTGGAAGGCTTGGTAACTACCTTGGCCACTGAAAGTTCCATCCAGTAATGCGGATGTTCCAAATCGCAGACAGTGTATTTTCCTTTCTCCACATTCATGCTCTTGTCCGGCATTATCTTCACGTGTTCTCCGTGCAGAAGACCTTCGTCCTCTTCGGTGAGAGCCTTGCGGATATCCACCTTCTGGGAGTTGAAGTTGTAGCGGATTTCATGCATCTTGTAGCTCTGCTTGCCCTGGGTCATCACAGGCAGGCCTTTCCATTCCCCGCTGAGGGTGTCCAGAACGCCTCTGGCATAAACTACGCCGCTGTTCATGTCGTAATCCATACGCTCGGCGCTCAAGGTCATGTCCTGATATTTTACGGTAACGTCACCATAATAATATATCATCCTTTTTCCGTCGGAAAAGACTTCTACAATGGAGTCTCTGGCGTTGGAAAAGGCAGGCATCTGCAGGGAGGAGTTCTTGAGGCCGGCAAGGGAGTCAATGCGAAAGAGGGAATCGGCCCTGGCAATGGAATCCCTTTTAGCTAGAAGGCTGGAATCGGGTGGAGCCACTTCCTTCGGCGGACGGGCACCTCCCGCAAGGGGCTTCGTATTACGGTTGCGCCGCTGCGCGAAAGATGTCGTGCAGAGCAAAAATCCCAAAACCAGAAGGATACCGTATTTTATTTTTGCTTTAAGCAATATTTACTAAATTTGCAATCCGACAAATATACTACTAAAATTCCACTTTGCAAAAATGAAGCGAATCACAGCCTTATTCTTTACAATAATCGTGCTCTCCCTGCAGCCTCTTGTTGCAGACAACCTCGGTCTCAAAACCATTGTCATCGATGCCGGACACGGCGGAAAGGATCCCGGTGCTGTGAGCAAAGACAACAAGACCTACGAAAAGACTTTCACTTTGGACATTGCAAAGAGACTGGCCAAAAAGATACGCAAAACCTATCCGGATGTAAAAGTAATCCTCACCCGCGACAGCGATGTGTTCATAAGCCTGGACGAAAGGGCCCAAATTGCCAACCGCAACAACGCCGACCTTTTTATCTCCATACATATCAATTCCGCATCGTCAACAAAATCCAACGGCTACTCCACCCACGTGCTGGGGCAGTCATCGAAGAAGAACACCGACCTTTACAAGGCCAATCTGGAACTCGTGAAGAGGGAAAATGCTGTGATAAAGCTCGATGAGAACTATCAGACCAGCCAGAGCGGCTTCGACCCTTCGGACCCTTCGTCTTTCATTTTCATGACAATGATGCAAAGCGCCCATCTTGAACAGAGTATAAATCTGGCACAAATGATAAACACCGCGCTTGCGGGTGGTCCTGTACGGAACGACAGGGGAGTCAGCCAGGATCCTTTCTACGTGCTCTGGAAAACCACCATGCCTGCAGTTCTGGTGGAACTTGGCTTCATCAGCAATGAGAATGACCTTGCGCAGCTCAAGCAGGAGAAGAAAAGGGACGAACTGGCCGACAAACTCCTCCTCGCTTTTGGAAATTACAAACGCTACTATGATTCATCCATGGACTTGTCTGGAATAAATACTTCTCATTCCATTGCGCCTCAGCCAGTTGAAAAAACCGAAGAAATTCTTTACGGAGTGCAGATTTTTACACTTAGCAAGAGTATCAGTTCCAAAGACGCAAGACTGCTCGGCTACAAACCCATGGTTTTCGACTCGGGCAAGTACAAAAGATATGTGATTGCCGTGAACTCCTCGAAGGATGAATGTCGCAAAGCATACGAAAATATCAAAAAAAAGTATCCCGATTCTTTTATGGTAAAAATAAAGGGAGAAAAAGTGGAGAGAATCAAGTAGGATAATCTCTTAGCTTATATTTTCAATTTTGAATTGTTCTAAACAAAAAAGAGCCGCTCAAGGGCGTGAAAAGATTGTTGACTTTAATAAATTATTGATAATCAGATAAATAGTAAAACAGGAAGACTCGGTGTAAATAATTTTTTACAAGTATTATTTTTTTAATATGCAATAGAAAATTAGTTTTTTTCTGAATTTTATTTGTCCCACCTTTGCAATCCAAATCCGAATTTTTATATGGTAGAAAATGAGAAACACTTGCAAGTGTGGGAGAATTGTCTGCGTATAATCGAGCAGAACATCCTTCCCGAGCAGTTCCAGACCTGGTTCAAACCGGTCCGGCCAGTTTCTCTTATAGACAGTACCATTACCATAGAAGTTCCGAGCGACTATTTCCGCCTTTACCTCGATACCGCCTTCATCGACATTATCAAGCGTACCCTCAGAAGGGTAATCGGTGCCGATGCCCGCCTCAAATACAGGGTTGCACCTGTGCAGGGCCAGCCATCTATGACTGTGAATGCGGCTGCCGGGGGAGTGTCCACCAACAATGCGATAGCCATTTCGGCCGCTGCTCCTTCCGGGAACACCGGTCCTCTGGTTTTTCCTACCGTAAAGAAAATCCAGATAGATCCAAGGCTCAATCCTGCATACCGTTTCGCTACACTTGTCGAAGGCGAATGCAACAAGCTCGGCATTTCTGCCGGCATGGACATTTCGGACAAGCCGGGCAAGACACCTTTCAACCCGCTCTTCATTTTCGGCGGTCCCGGTCTTGGAAAGACTCATCTTGCACAGGCCATAGGCAATGCAATCAAGGACAAGTATCAGGATTGCACCGTGCTTTATGTTACCGGTTCCGAATTCAAGAACCAGTATATAGAGGCAACAGTTGTCCGCAACAAACTCAATGAATTCCTGGCTTTCTACATGAAGATAGATGTCCTCATTGTGGACGATATCCAGGACCTTCACGGACAGGGCAACCAGAGTGCTTTCTTCAGTATCTTCAACCACCTGCACCAGCACAGCAAACAGCTCATCCTCACTTCGGACCGTCCGCCGAAGGATTTGGAAGATTTCGAGGAGAGACTGCTTTCCCGCTTTAAGTGGGGCCTGTCTGTGGAGCTCGGACATCCCGACTACGAAACACGTCTTGCAATGCTGCGTGCCCGCAGCCAAAGGGAGGGTCTGCTTGTTGACGACGAAGTGCTCCGCTACCTTGCCGCCAATATCAAAAGCAATTTCCGTGAACTGGAAGGTGCGCTCGTGTCGATGATGGCCCACGCCACCCTTACCCACAGGGATTGCACCGTGGAACTTGCTTCACAGGTTGTGGAAACCCTCATCTGCGAGCAGAAGAATGAACTCACCATAGATATGGTCCAGAAGGCCGTTTGCGACTATTTCAAAATCAGTCACGACGACCTTGTGTCCGGGAGTCGCAAGCGCCAGATTGTGCAAGCCAGGCAGATTTCAATGTACCTCTGCCGTACACTCATCGACAACTGTCCTCTTGCCCTCATCGGCCGCGAAACCGGAGGAAAGGACCATTCCACTGTTCTCCATTCCTGCAATACCGTGAACGACCTTATGTCCACGGACCGCAATTTCAAGAGATACGTGGATGAGCTGCAGGGAATCCTCTGTCCTATTTTCGACTAATAAAGCTTTATTATATAATATGTTAACGAATCGTATCCTTGATATATTCAAGGTAATTACCACTATTCCCCGCGAGTCCGGCCACGAAGAGGCCATGACGGCTTTCCTTATGGACTGGGCTACTGAACACAATCTTAAGGCACACAGGGATGCCATAGGCAATGTCTGTATTGAAAAAGAGGCATCGGCCGGAAAAGAAAACCTTCCGACTTTAGTACTGCAGTCGCATCAGGACATGGTCTGCGAGAAGAACGAGGGTGTAATGCACGATTTTTCAAAAGACCCTATCAGCTACGAAATTCAGGACGGCTGGATGATTGCGAAGGACACCACTCTCGGTGCAGACGACGGAATTGGCATTGCTGCCAGCCTCGCACTGCTCGAAAGTGAGTTGCCTTGCCCGAAACTGGAGTGTGTGTTCACAATCGCCGAGGAAACCGGAATGGACGGGGCTATGGCGATGGAGCCGGGTTTCTTCAGCGGCAAGACCCTGATCAACCTCGATTCCGAAGACGAAGGCCAAATGTTCATCGGCTGTGCCGGAGGAGTTACCACAGAGGCAGACTACACTTATACTACTGAGGAATTTGCCGAGGGTAGCAGCAAGGTAAAACTCAGTATAGGCAATGCTTTGGGCGGACACAGCGGCGACGACATCAACAAGGGCAGGGCCAACACGGTGATGCTTATGCTTCGTTTTCTCTATGAGCATCTCGACAATCTTCAGATTCTCAAGATCAATGGAGGTGGAAAGCACAATGCTATAGCCAGGGAATGCACGGCAGTTGTGGCATCTGCCGAGCCTCAGCAGATTATTTCTGCTTTCCGGGCTTTCGGAGAGGATGTAAGGAAGGAATTCCGCTGCAGCGACCCCGACATCTGCTTCGAGGCAAAACAGCCTCAGTGCCAGTGTAATTGCCAGACAAAACCGATTGAAAGGCAGCAGGCCCGCAAAATCGTATCGTCCCTTTTCGCCTGCCCTCACGGAGTCATTTCCATGAGTCAGGACATCAAGGATTTTGTGGAGACCTCCACCAATCTGGCATCGGTGAAGACCGATACGGAAAACTGCTGCATACACGTATGCACAAGCCAGAGGAGCAGCACTTCGTCGGAATGTGAGATGATTGCAGCAAAGGTGGAAGCCGCCCTCAGTCTGGGCGGGGCAGAGGTGCGCCATTTGAGCTCTTATCCGGGCTGGAAACCGAATGTGGATTCACCTATCCTGAAGCACTGTGTAGAATCGTACGAAAGGCTCTTCGGCTGCAAACCTCTTGTTCTTGCCATTCACGCCGGACTGGAGTGCGGTCTTTTCCTAGAGAAGTTCCCGGAACTGGATATGATTTCTTTCGGCCCTACCCTGCGCGGGGTGCACGCCCCGGGGGAAAAGCTCGACCTGGCGAGTCTGGACAAATTCGCACTGCATCTGGAAGACGTTGTAGTTAACTTTAAATAAGACTGTTATGAAAGTCGCCCCTTCCATTCTCACTGCCGATTTCCGCAATCTCGAAAAGGAAATCAGGCTCATTGATTCCGCTGCCGACTACATCCATCTCGACATTATGGACGGGACTTTTGTCCCCAATCTTTCCTATGGATTTCCTGTTGTAGATGCTGTGAGCAAAGTGGCATCGTGCCCGCTGGACGCGCATCTGATGGTGGTAAATCCGCAGAAATGGTTCGAAAAATTCGCATCCTACGGCGTTCAGATGCTCAGCTTCCATCTCGAGGCTGCCGGCTGGAAGAGTGGCCGCTACCTGAGGCAGATAAAGAAGTTGGGAATGAAGGCCGGAATTGCAGTGGACCCCGATGTGCCTGTAAAAAAACTCTTTCCTTATATTGGAAAGGCGGATTTTTTCCTTATAATGTCTGTATTTGCCGGCTTCGGAGGGCAGAAATTCATTTACGAAACCATTGACAGGGTGCACGAACTCCAGGATGAGATAAAACGGCGCGGAGCCGAGTGTCTCATTCAGGTTGACGGGGGAGTGGGCCCGTCCAATATCCAGGCTCTCAAACAGGCCGGAGTCGATATTGTTGTGGCAGGCAGTTCGGTGATCGGTGCCGAAGACCCGGTGGCTGTGATCAGAGAGCTTCAGGCAGCCTGAAAACCCTGTCCGAGAATTCTTTGTCAAGATATCTTCTGCCGCTTTCGCTTTCTATCATTTCGGCGTGGCGGCAGAATATTTTGTAGAAACGCTCCAACTCCTGTACGATATCGTAGCTTTTTGAACTGAGTTCCTTGAGCGATACTGGGTTGGGGAGTTCTTCGGGCCAATTTTCCTCGTTGAGATTGAGGCCGATGCCGATTATGCTGTCGTGCACGAATGCTCCGTCCAGAACATTTTCTATGAGTATTCCGCAGATTTTTCTGTCCTGGACCCAAATGTCGTTGGGCCATTTGATTCTCGCTTCCACGTTTTCGGCAGCAAGGTATTCAACCAATGACAGGGTGGTAATCTGGGTCAGAAGAAGAGCGTCCTTGGCTTCCAGGGCTTCGGGTTTGAAGACTATGCTGAAGGTGAGATTTTTCCCGGGAGTGGAGTACCATGTGTGGCTGCCCTGGCCGCGGCCTGCAGTCTGTTCAAAAGTGGCGAAAACTGACAAATTGTCAGTATCGGCAAGCCTTTGGCGGGCAATGGCATTAGTGGAAGTGGCAGATTTGAGCCAAATTATCTTTCCCATTTTATTTGGTGCTATTTTTGTATATCTTTGTACAGCAAATTTACAACAAATTCTTTTATGATTACACACGACTTAAGAGTCTTGGCAGACGCCATCCTCGACAAGAAGGGACAGAATGTCGTATCCATAGACCTTCGCCCCATCGGAACTGCAATTACTGATTATTTTATGATATGCGACGGCTCTTCCACAACTAATGTGGCAGCCATTGCCGACAATATTCTCAAAGAAGCAAGAGAAAAACTCGGAATCAAGCCTCTCCGCACCCAGGGAATGGAAAACAACTTCTGGGTCATCCTCGATTTCGGCAACATAGTTGTGCATATCTTCCAAAAGGAATACAGAGATTTCTACCGGCTTGAGGATCTCTGGGCCGATGCCCCTCAGAAGACCTACAAGGAAAGAAAAACTTCCCGCAAAGAAGAAACACTTGAATAATGAGCAACAATAAGAATAAAAAGACCAAAGTGGTCAGGATAAATCTGTCCTGGCTTTACATCCTCCTTATAGGCGGAATGCTTTTCCTCCTTTTCAGGGACGGAAATTCCGCCAACCCTCAGAAAATCGAGTGGGCCCAGGTCAAGGACTTGGTTGCAGGCGGAGATGTTCAGGAAATAAGTTTCATAAGAAACGATTACAAAGGTACCATTACCCTCAAACCCGACTGTCTGGAAAAACACGCAGGCGATTTCGGGGGCAAGGTCCCGAGCCGTTCACCACACTATTATTTTCTGGTTTCGACCCATTTCGATGCTGAGAACGAATTTGCCCAGCTGAATGCACAGCTTCCTGCAGACCAGCAGGTAAAGGTGGCCATTGTACACGAGAGCAAGATTTGGGGCAATGTACTTGAGTGGATTTTCCCTATACTTATGCTTGTGCTGCTGTATGTCTGGATGTTCCGCGGAATGCGCCAGATGACAGGCCAGGGAGGCGGCAGCAACGGTGGCGGAATGAATCCTTTCAACGTGGGCAAAGCCCAGGGCAAGCTCACCGACAAGAACAAGGTCAACGTCACATTCAAAGATGTTGCCGGCCTATATGGAGCCAAGGAGGAAGTGGAGGAAATCGTGGACTTCCTCAAGAATCCTAAGAAATATACAGCCCTCGGTGCAAAGATTCCAAAAGGAGCGCTTCTGGTAGGCCCTCCGGGAACTGGTAAAACCCTTTTGGCCAAAGCTGTGGCAGGAGAGGCTAATGTTCCTTTCTTCTCCATCAGCGGTTCCGACTTCGTGGAAATGTTTGTGGGTGTAGGTGCATCCAGAGTGAGGGACCTCTTTGCCCAGGCTAAGGAAAAAGCTCCGTGCATAGTCTTCATCGACGAAATCGACGCTGTGGGACGTGCAAGAGGAAAGAATGCCGGTTTCTCAAGCAATGACGAAAGGGAAAACACCCTCAATCAATTGCTTACCGAGATGGATGGCTTCGGGACCAACTCCGGTGTCATTGTTCTGGCAGCAACTAACCGTGCCGACATTCTGGATAAAGCCCTTATGCGTGCCGGACGTTTTGACCGGCAGATTCATGTGGATCTTCCGGAGCTCAAGGAAAGAGAGGAGATTTTCCAGGTGCATATCCGCAATCTCAAAATAACAGGGGATTTCGATGTTTCCTATATGGCCAAGCATACTGCAGGCTTCAGCGGTGCTGATATCGCAAATGTCTGCAACGAAGCTGCCCTCACTGCAGCCAGGAAAAACAAGGACCAGATTGAACTTCAGGACTTTCTCGATGCTGTGGACAGGATTGTCGGCGGAATAGAGAAGCGCGGCTACATTCTTTCCGATACGGAAAAACGTACCATTGCCCACCATGAGGCCGGACACGCAGTCGTAAGCTGGCTGCTGCCTCACGCCAACCAGCTCTTCAAAGTTACACTCATCCCTAGGGGAAATGCACTTGGCGCAGCCTGGTATCTGCCCGATGAGCACAAGATAGAGACCAAGAGCCAGATGACCGACCAGATGTGCTCGCTCATTGGTGGCCGTGTTGCAGAAGAAATCATCAACGGCGAACCTTCTACCGGTGCCCAGAACGACCTTGAGCGACTCACCAAGACAGCCTATGCAATGGTGGCCGATTACGGAATGAGCGAGAAGTTCGGCAATTTCTCCTTCTACGATTCCACCGGCAGCCGTGGCTACGACTTCACCAAGCCATATTCGGAAAAAACCGCCGAACTGCTCGATGCAGAAGTCTCCAAACTCGTCAAGAGCATTCACGACGACACCTACAAACTGCTCAAGGAGCACGAAGAGCAGTTCAGGGCTGTTGCAGAGAAACTTCTCAAAGACGAAGTCATTTTTGCAGAAGACGTTGAAGCCATCCTTGGCCCTAAGGTTAAAGCTTGATAATGAAGGAATTGCTTAAAAGAAGCCTTGTAGGCTTATTATTCATACTTATTGTTGGTGCGGGACTTTTGTGCTCGCACCTGCTTTTTCTTGTCCTGTTTGGCTTTGCCCTTTGCTGGACCATGCACGAATTCTATAATATGTCCATGGGGAAGGATTTCCTGCCATCCAGGATGTTGACCACGCTTTCGGCATTGATGCTCTTTGCAGGATTGCTTTTCTGCCGTCTTGGAGATTTGGAGCCGACAATGCTGCTGCTCTGCCTTCTGCCTCTGCTTGCGGCCATTCTGCTGCCGATATGGCAGGGGAGTCTGGACAAACAGGGAGCGATGGCCTATTGTCTTGCAGGACTTCTCATCATCGGCCTTCCTTTTGCCCTTCTGCCCTTGCTCGCAGTAAGGCAGGGAGTTTTCGACGGGCGTCTTCCTCTGGCGCTGATGCTCATTGTCTGGCTCAGTGATGTGGGCGCCTATTTTTTAGGCACTGCTTTGGGTCAGAGGCCAGGTGCCTGGAAACTGGCCCCCAAAATATCCCCTAAAAAATCTATCTGGGGCCTGATTGGAGGTATTGTTATGGCAATGTTCTGCTCCTGGCTGTTTGGAAGACTGGGAGTTATCCCGCTGAACGGAGTTCACACCTTGGTTTTCGGTGCCGTTCTGAGTTGCCTTGGCACTTTGGGAGATTTGCAGGAAAGCATGTGGAAACGCTACTTCAAGCTCAAAGACTCCGGGAACATTCTGCCCGGGCACGGTGGCCTTTTCGACCGCTTCGACAGCTGCCTCACGGCTCTGCCTGCCGCTATAGTTTACCTTGAGTTGCTTGCTCCTCTTCAATAAGCTGCAAGAGCCGCTCAACTGCTTCGGACTCAGGAATGTGCCTCAAAACAGGCACATTCTTTTTGTATATGGAGACCTTTCCGGCACCTTCACCCACATAGCCCCAGTCGGCATCGGCCATTTCCCCCGGACCGTTCACGATGCAGCCCATTACGGCAATTACAACGTTCTTAAGATGGGAGGTTTTGCTTTTTACCTGCTCAAAGGCTTTCTGGAGGTCGTACATGGTTCTTCCGCAGCCCGGGCAGGCGATATATTCCGCTTTGTAGAAACGTTTTCGGGCTGCCTGCAGAATCTCGTCTCTGAGATAGGGGCTTAAGGCATCGGCCGGAATATCCTCTATCTGGCCGCGCATAAGTTTTGGGCCCCAGGTGCAGGCGGCATCCAGCATCTCCACCTCGGCCCCGCTCAGCACCGGAGCAGGCGCATTGCTGTATCGGGCAGCCAGATAGCGCGCTACCGGGATCTCATTTTCCGGCGCTTCCGTAAGGGAAACTCTTATTGTCTGGCCGATTCCTTCTTCAAGAAGGGTGGCAATTCCTACACAGGATTTGATGCGGCCGCTGTCGCCGTTTCCGGCTTCGGTCACTCCTACGTGCATGGGATAATCCCATCCTCTGAGCCTGAAGATGGCATCGAGTTCACGGTAGGCCTGAACCATTGTCACAGTATTGGAGGACTTGAGGGAAATCACAATTTTGTGAAAATCTTTCTCCACACACATCTCCACCCATTCCAATGCGGCAAGTGCCATTGCTTTGGGAGTATTGCCATAAAGAGAGGTAATGTATTCTCCCAAAGAACCGTGATTGACGCCGATCCTGATGGCGGTTCCACATTCTTTGCAAATATCGATAAGTTGGGAAAATTCTTCCCTTGCTTTCGAATGGTCTTTGTGGAAATTGCCCGGGTTTATGCGAACCTTGTCCACAAAAGGAGCAACCATAAGGGCCAGTTTGCTGGAGAAATGGATATCTGCAACTATGGGGGTGAATATGCCTTCCGAACGCAGCCTGAGCCTGACATTCTTGATATGTTCCACATCGGCGGGCCCCGGAACGGTTATCCTTATGAGTTGCGAACCAGCTTCGTACAGTCTTTTGCACTGCTGATATGTGGCTTCTTCATCATCGGTATGGGTGTTGCACATAGACTGTACAACAATTGCAGAGTCACGTGAAAGGAGCACTGGAGGATTGCCTATCTCCACCTTATTGCTTGTCTGTGCCATATACTATTGCTTTTGCTTCTTTTTTGATATCCTGTCTGGTTTTTCCGAAACGCTTGCTCAAATGGAACTGCACCCCGGCAGTAATCATAAAGTCAAGAGGGTAGGCGTAGCGGTAATATACAGAGTTGCGGTCTTCGAAACCTGAGCCCTCGGGATAGAGGGAGTTGGGTGTGAAAATGCTGGAGAGGGAATATCTCAGGCCCGCTCCAATATGAAATTCCACAGGATCGAGCACGAGAGCCAGCCCCACGCCTCCCTGGAAACCATAGTCCCAGCGTATGTCCGTGTCGTAAAATGCATAGCGGTACTCTTCTTCCACATTGGGGCCGAAGCGCTCCACTGAAGTTCTGTAGCCTCCATATATGCCGGCCTGGGCATATACCTTGGAAAAGCGGCTGTCCTTGTGAATCTGCAGCAGGAAGGGTACTTCAAGTACTCTCATCCTTATGGCCCGGCTGCGCTCCTTGAAGAACTCGAAAGTTTCTCCGGTTTCCTTGTTTGTCTTGAAATGGTAGCCTTCCCAGGTGTATTCCAAGCCTATGCTCCAGCCGAAATAGGGAAGATAGTCGAACATTTTCTCATAATGAGAGAAATTGATGCACCAGTCACCCCACAGAAAATCTCTTTCCTGACTGTAGGAGGGATTGAACATCATTCCCGTAATCACGCTGCCGTAGGAGAAACCGATCATATAGTAGTTGTTGAGTTCGGCACTGTGGTCTATCTTCACCGTGTCCAGATATTCGTCGCTGAAGTCCAGGACAAGGGAATCCGGCTTCTGCGCAAAGGCGGCAGAGAAAGCCGTAAAGAGCAGGAAAAGACTTAGAAATGCTTTATGTTTCATCAATCAAGTTCTTTAACGTCAATAATCTGGGTTAGTTCGGCAGCCTGCGGCAAATCCAGATACTCCCCACTTTCTTCGTCCACTTTAAAGAAAACCACTTTTTCCGGCTGCCGGTGTTCCAAAAGGTTTCCCGTGTCCACAAGGGAGTTGTTGTTGTAGTCAAAGGTGACCCTCACACTGTATTTGCCAGCGGAAAGATATGGGAAGAGCAGAGTCCTGTCTTCTGTTACAACATAAGAACCTATCAGTTTGTTGCGCTTTTCGTTAAGAAGATCCACAATCAGCTTTCCTTCAACTCCCTTGATGTCCAGTTTAATGCTGGAGAGGCTTTCGTCTTTTGGCAGACTCACTTTCACCTCCGTGCTGTCGCTGTAGAAACCGTTGATGTCCCTGAATGCGTGATGCGGCACTTTGAGGTAATATTCATAACCCGGAAGCAGCTTTTCCTTCGGTTTTATGGAATAATGCCTTATGTTCATGCTGTCCCTTTCCACGGTAAATTCGCCCTTGACATCTTTCTGCTTTGGAGTGAGATAATGGAAATATAGGGAGTCGAAATTTTCATTTATGATAGGAAAGTTGAAAGTGAGGCTGAATCCTGTCTGCTCCACGGTCTGAGGATTGGCTTCGAGTTTGTACACGCAAATGGTGTCTTCGTGCTTGAGGCCCTGCTTTGCCGCCCTGCCCTTTTTCTTTGGGGCAGCACCTTCAATGAAAAGGGGATAGTGCTCGAGGGAAGGCTCGAAGACTCCGGTAGAGTCATTGGTCTTGCGGTAGTTGATATAGAACTGCAGGGTGTCCGGAACCGGTCGGCGGTCGTTGATCCATATTTCGAGAGAGTCCTGTTTCTGGTTGAATTCCGTAATCAGATTTTCAGCTTTGTAACCTTTTATCCACAGAGAATCTATCCACACATCGGACGATGCGAAGCTTACGTGGCAGCGCCGCTCGTGGGTGCGTGCCTTGTTTTTGAGAAACTGCTTGGTGTTCTCTTCCTGGAAAAGCCTTATCGTATATTCGCTCTTCCTTGCCCGGCACTCCAGGGTATCGGTCATGTCATATTTCTGGATTTCCTTGAGTGTATCGTTTATTATCATCGACGGACGCACCAGTGAATCCACAAAACCCACCTTTTCAGTTGCCATCTGATAGATGTTGTCGTTGTTGGCATCGGCAATGGCATAAAGGCGGTAAAGGGTGTCCTGGATGTACTGCAGACAGAAATAGCCCCAGTCGTCGGTTTTGCAGGCAGCGTACGGGCGCTGTTTGAAGATTGCCGAGTCGCTGTGGTCTTTGTAGAGCATCACGGTGGCATCCTTTACAGGCTGCAAAGTGTTGCAGTCCAGAACCGTTCCGGTAAGCAGCATTGAATCGATTGCCGGTCCCGTTGAGAATACATAAGTGTAGCCGGGGAACATATTGCCCTCATTGTTGTCTGTAATTGCATTTGTGAAATTGAGGGTATAGGTGGTGTTCGGTTCAAGCTCCTCTTCAAATGAAATGACAACACTCTTGCCCTTGATTTTGGATTTAGGGGCTTTTTTCTGTGGAGGAGAGAGAAATATGTTCTGTGCTGTCTTGACTTTTACATATTCATCGAACACAAACTCCATTTTCACTTTTGAACAGGGGACATTTACGGCTCCCGGTTCCGGATTAACCCACAACAGGGCAGGAGGAATGGTATCCTTGGCTCCTCCGGAAGGAGCTTGGGTGGTATTGGCGCAGGAATGCATAAAAAAGCAGGGGAGAAGCACCGCCGCCACAATGCTCAGAGGAAAAAGGTATTCTTTTGCTTTTGAAATCATAATTCTGTTCGTACTACACTTTGTATGCCATCTATGCGACTTATGCAGGAGATGAGTTTTTCGAGGGTGCTGCGGTCTTTGACGAAGAGTTCTATGCTGCCTTCGAAAATACCTGACTGCGAACCGAGCACAAGCTTGCGCATATTGATGCCCAGGGTGAAAGTGATCTGCTGGGTAATATCATTGAGCATTCCAATTCTGTCCAGGCCCTTGAGACTGATTTTCACCGGAAAATCCGTATTGTCGGCATTCTTGTCCCAGTCCGGAACCACCAGTTTGTCTCCGTATGTACTGCCGAGGCTCTCTATGTCCGGGCAGCTTTTCTTGTGCACCGTAATGCTTCCGTCGGGATTCTTGAAACCGATTACGGGATCGCCCGGAATAGGATTGCAGCAGCTGGCTGCAATATATCGGATGTCTTTATAGATAATCACTCTTTCCACGATGTTCTGGGCCTGGTCGTTCTGGCTACGGAGAGCAGGAAGGGAGAGCTGCTCGGCTTTTTCGAGTTCTTCAGGATGGTGCTCCTTGAAATAGTCGATAACTTTGCGGCGTGCATGTCTGGTCTGAAGAAATCCCAGCCATTCAATCTGCGGCTCGGCATTCTCTGCTGTTATTATTTCCACCTGGTCGCCGGAACGCAGATTCTGGTTCAGAGGACAGAGCTTCATGTTGATTTTCGCTGCAATGGCGTGATGGCCGATCTTGGTATGGATAAGATAGGCAAAATCCAAGGCGGTGGCTCCGTGCTGAATGCTTCGCTGCTGGCCTTTAGGAGTGAAAACCACGATTTCAGAGGTGGTAAGATCCCTGTGAATAATGTCCAGAAGTTCGAGAGAACCCACATCAGGACTTTGGATTATGCTCTGGACCTTGGCCAGCCATTTGTCCATTGCACTGTCATTTTCACTGATATATCCGTCTTTTTTGTAGGCCCAATGGGCTGCAATGCCCTTTTCGGCTATGTCGTCCATACGTTTGGAGCGTATCTGGACTTCTATCCATATTCCTCCCTTGCTCATAAGGGTGCAGTGCAGTGCCTCGTAGCCGTTGCTCTTCGGCTGTTTTATCCAATCCCTCAGACGGTCCTGCTGGAAGCGGTAGAGATTGGTTATGGTGGCGTAGATGTCGTAGCACTGCTTGCGCTCCTTCACAGGGTCGTCACTCTGAGGGTCGAAAACTATTCTCAAAGCATAGAGGTCGAAAATCTGCTCAAAGGAGACTTTTTTCGTATTCATCTTCCTCCAGATGGAGTAAGGAGTCTTGATTCTTTTCTTGATGGTGAATTTGTAGCCTTCGTCGCTGAGCGCTTTGCGTATGGGCTCTATGAAATCCTCTATTATCTTGGCTTTCTGCTCGCTGTCCTTGTTTACCCTTTCAGTGATAGCCCTGTATTCGTCCGGTTCCTTGAATTTGAGCCAGATGTTTTCCATCTCGGTCTTTATGCTGTAAAGGCCCAGTCTGTGGGCAAGAGGAATGAAGAGATACATTGTCTCGGACAGAATTTTCTCCCTCTTGTGTTCGGGCATGTATTCTATGGTGCGGCAGTTGTGCAGACGGTCGGCCAGCTTTATGAGGACCACTCTCACATCATCGTTGAGAGTAAGGAGAATGCGTTTGAAATTCTCGGCCTGCAGGCTCGGAATGTCGAAATTGCTCTGCTTGGTGCGGTCTTCGTTGTCGAGCACGGTCTTGATCTTGGTGAGGCCATCGACAAGGGAAGCTATTTTGCCTCCGAAAAGGGCTTTGATGTCATCCACAGTGTAGGATGTGTCTTCCACAACATCGTGCAGCAGGGCGGCTGCAATGCTCTTGTAACCGAGGCTGATTTCCTTCACCACAATCTTGGCAACCTCTATCGGGTGCAGGATATAGGGCTCTCCGGAACGTCTGCGCACATTCTTATGGGCTTCGTTGGCAAACTCGAAGGCCTTCTGGACCACGGCCAGTTCCGATTCGTTGCTGCAGCGTTGTTGGGCAAGCTGCTGCAGGGTTTTATAATCTTCGTTTATCAGACGATAGTCTTCCTCGGTAAAAACAGTCATATTTTTCATACACTTCCGTTAAAATAGGGTAGGTTCCAGCACCGATTCCCCAAGAGGCTGCCTTCCTCCGGGAATCATAGCCCAGAATTCATCTTCACTAACTATTCTTATGCCCAGTTCGTGGCATTTGTTCAATTTTTCGGGGCCGCTCTTGCTTCCGGCAAGAAGAAAACTGGTTTTGGAGCTTACGGACGATGCGTTCTTTCCCCCGTGTCTAGAAATCAGTTCCTTAAGGCTCTCCCTGCTGATGCTGAAATTGCCCGATACAACAATCGTCAGGCCTTCCAGAGCATTGGACAGCATGGTCTTTTCTCCTTCCGTAGCCATCTTGAGTCCGGCTTTGCGCAGCCTTTCCATCTGTTCCAGTTCCGCTGGCGAATGCATATAGCTGTAAACGCTGCCGGCAATGGCATCGCCCACATCCTTGACTGCAGCCAACTCTTCCAAACTTGCCTGCATTATGGCATCTATGCTGCCGAAATGCGCAGCAAGCTCCTTTGCGGTCTGTTCACCCACATATCTGATACCCAAAGCGAACAGCACCCTTTCAAAAGGTACTCCCAGACTCTCGGCAAGGGAATCCAGAAAACGTTTGGCGGATTTCTGCTTCCAGCCTTCAAGCTGCAGAAGCTGCGATATGGTAAGAGAGTAGAGATCGGCCGGACAAGAGGCAAAACCGAGATTGTAGAGCTGCTCCACGGTCTGTTCTCCGGCAAGTATGTTCATAGCCTTTCTGGAGGTGAAATGAAGCAGCCGGCCCTTTATCTGCATAGGGCAGCCCGATGCGTTGGGGCAGAACCACTTGGCTTCGCCTTCGCTCTTGACCAGTGGAGTGCCGCAATCCGGACAAAACTGCGGAAATTCGGGGGCTTTGCTGTCTGCCGGACGCAGCGAAAGTTCCACACCGGTAATCTTCGGGATGATTTCCCCGCCTTTTTCCACCTTCACGCTGTCGCCAATGCGTATGTCCAGAAGAGCCATCTGGTCTGCATTGTTGAGTGTGGCGCGCTTTACCGTTGTTCCTGCCAGAAGGACAGGCTCCAGATTGGCCACCGGAGTCACTGCTCCCGTGCGTCCAACCTGATAATCTATGCTGAGCACCTTGCTCAAGGCCTGCTCCGCCTTGAATTTGTAGGCAACTGCCCAGCGGGGCGATTTGGCGGTGTAGCCCAGTTCCCTCTGGCAGTCGAGTTCGTTGATTTTGATAACGCAGCCGTCGGTAGGGTAAGGGAGACTTTTTCTGGCTTTGTCCCAATAGTTTATATATTCGAGGATTTCCTCCTTGTTTCTGCAGATTTTTCTGTGTTCCGATACCGGCAGGCCCCAGGAGGCAGCCTTGTCCAGCAGTTCGCTGTGAGAATGGGCAAAGTCTTCTCCGATGCTTTGCGCCGGAATATGGTAAAGAGTGCAATAAAGGCCACGGCCTTCAACCTGAGAACTGTCGATGAGCTTCAGGGAGCCCGATGCGGCATTGCGCGGATTGGCAAAGGGAGCTTCTTCATCGAGCAGCCTCTGGCTGTTGAGTTTGTCAAAAGAGGAGTAGGGCATAAGGACTTCGCCCCTGATTTCGAACTCTTCCGGGAAACTGCCTGTCAGTTCCTGGGGAATATTGCTGATTTTAACCGCATTGCGGGTAACGTCATCGCCCATTTTCCCATCTCCACGGGTGAGGGCCCTGAACAGTTTTCCCTGCCTGTAAACAAGGCAGATTGCCACACCGTCAAACTTGAGTTCACAACAATAACTGAAATTCCTGCCCTCGAGCAGCTTTTCGGCCCTCTGGGCAAAGGCCTCGACCTCTTCAATGGAATAGGTGTTTGACAGCGAAAGCATAGGATAGCGGTGCGGCCTCTGTACAAAACCCTTCGAAGCCCCGTTTCCGTCCAGATCCGAGCCTACCCTGTGGGTGGGGGAGTCTTCCGAATCGAATTCCGGCCATCGGCTTTCCAGATCCTCCAGTTCGTGCATGAGGAAATCGAACTCCATATCGCTCATTACAGGGGAGTTCTCCACATAATAAAGACGGCTGTTCTCAGCGAGAATCCTCCTGAGTTCTTCTATTCTGCCTTTTGCTGCCAATTTGTCCATAATCCTCAAAGATACGCAATTTCGTTGTATTATCGGGCATTTTCAAAGAAAAACTAACTCTTGAGTTCAAAAACGAATTCCAGTCCCGAAGGATTGTGCTCAAGAGCCCTGATTTCCCCTCCGTGGAAAGCCACTGCATTTCTTACTATGGATAGTCCCAATCCCGAGCCGTCGGATTCGCCCCTAAGGCTGCGAACTCTGTAAAAACGCTCGAAAATTCTTTCCAACTCCTTTTTCTCAAGACCTTTGCCAGTATCGTAATAGCGGAAACGCAAGGTGCTGTCATCTTCCCTGAAAGCACTTATGCAGATAATGATTCCGCTGCCGCCATATTTTACGGAATTCTCTATCAGGTTCCTGAAAATGGCATTCAGGAGAACCTGGTTGCCCCAGACACTTATGTCTTCTCCTATCTGATTGTAGATTCTTATGTTGGCGGCTGCGGCCTTGTCCTTGAATTCCAGGGCGGCATCGTCGAAAATCCTGCGCGCACACAGATGCTCCTTCTCGAGCATCTGCGGGGCCTGCTCTATTTTGCTGAGAAGAGAAATGTCCCTTATCATATCGCTGAGCCTTATGCTCTGCTGCCAGGCTTTACGGATAAAGAGCTCCTTTTGTTCGGCAGGCATATCTTCTTGGCTTACAACTGTTTCAAGATAACCCCTGATACTTGCCAGAGGAGTGCGGAGCTCGTGGGCGATATTGTTTGTCATCTGCCTTTTCTGCCTGCGGACTTTCTGCTCGGCCTTGGCCCTGAAATGGAAGGCAAGCACAACAAGGAGCACAATAAGCAACAGCAGGACTGCAATGCAGACAATGAAGAAAGTGGTTTTAATCTGTATCATCGCATCTGAAACTGTAGCCGAAGCCCGGTCTGTTTACAATGAGGTTCTTGCCTTTTTCGCCCAGTTTGGTGCGTATTCGGGCAATATGTACATCCACAGTTCTTTCCAGAATATAGGGGCTGTCTTTCCACAGCAGGTCTATGAATTCTGCACGGCTGAACTGCTTGCCCGGGTTGGAACAGAGCAGCAGCAGAATGTCGTATTCCTTTTTGGAAAGCTCTATTGCCCGGCCTTCGTAGAAGACCTTCTTGCGCTCATTGTCTATGCAGAGTTCTCCGAGTTGCAGTATGGAGGAGGAATCGGCTCCGGACTTGCTGCGCTTGAGCACAGCCCTTACCCTGGCAAGAACCTCGTTGATTGAGAAAGGCTTGCCGATGTAGTCGTCTCCGCCGGCGGAAAAGCCGGTAAGGAGGTCGTTTTCAGCTGTTCTTGCGGTGAGGAAGATGATGGGAATGCTGCTGTGTCTTTTCCTCAAAACGTCTGCCATCTTGAAGCCCGACATTCCCGGCAGCATCACATCCAAAAGGATGAGGTCCATTTCTGCTCCAGAGTCAATGATTTCAAGAGCCTGCTCTGCAGACTCCGCACAAAGACAGGAATACTGGGCGGCTTCCAGATTGAACTGGAGAATCTCCCTGAGGTCAGCTTCGTCGTCAACAATGAGAATGGTCATACACTTTATTCTAATCCGGCGCTAATTTACAAAAAAATGCAGAATTCAGGAGAGTCCGCGGGCTTTAGGGATGTTAAAAAACTGTTACAAAAAGCCGCGGATGTTACAATTGTCCTAAAAACAGGCAAAGTCCCTTGTACTGCAGATGCCTGTTTATATTTTTGTCCCGTCCGTCCCAAAATACGGACAGTTGCAAATATGATAATGAACATTTTATGTCTTCTCGGAGCCCTGGGCATGTTCCTTTACGGCATGAACACAATGAGCTCCGGACTGCAGAAAGCCGCTGGCGGACAGCTCCGCAAACTGCTTTCTTCAATGACTTCCAATCCATTCAAAAGAGTTCTTACAGGCTTCGGTATCACAGCCGTCATCCAGTCTTCATCGGCAACCACAGTAATGGTCGTGGGTTTTGTGAGTGCTGGCCTTCTGAGTCTTACCCAGGCAATCGGTGTAATCATGGGTGCCAACATCGGAACCACAATGACAGCCTGGATCATTTCCATTTTCGGCTTCAAGGCCGATGTTTCAGTCCTGGCCGTGCCATTGATGGCTGTGGGATTCCTGCTTTCCTGTTCAAAAAAGGACAAACTCCGTTCTTTGGGTGACTGTGTAGTGGGTTTCTCGCTGCTGTTCCTTGGCCTCTCCCTTATGAAAAACTCCGTTCCGGACTTGAGCAGCCATCCTGAGGCACTTTCCTTCATACAGGGATGGTCGGGCAAGGGAATGCTCTCGGTGCTGCTCTTTCTCATTCTCGGAACCGTGCTCACACTTGTGCTTCAATCTTCCAGCGCCACCGTGGCCATCACCCTGATTATGCTGGATATGGGCTGGATCCAATTCGATATGGCTGCCGCAATGGTTCTTGGCGAGAACATCGGCACCACCATTACAGCCAACATTGCAGCAATAGTGGGCAACGTGAATTCCAAGAGAGCAGCTCTGGCCCACACCTTCTTCAATGTTTTCGGCGTTGTCTGGGCCCTTGTCCTGTTCTATCCTTTTGTCCATCTCATCGAATGGATCATTTCAAGCCTTGGGACTTCTGCCGACAGCAGCTCCGTTTACGGCCTTTCCCTGTTCCATACCTGTTTCAACCTCATCAATACCTGCCTGCTCATATGGTTCACCCCGCTTCTCGAGAAACTGGTCTGCGCCATTGTGAGGGAGAAGAAAAAGGACGATGACAACGCCTCGCGCCTGCAGTACCTCAATTCCGGACTCATCTCCACTCCGGAACTTGCCCTTAGCGAAGCCAGTAAGGAGAGTGCACATTTTGCCAAGGTGATGAAAAACGGTCTGGAATACATCAGGGCGGCAATCATCAATTCCGACAAAGCCGATGAGTTCGACAGCTACAGGGCCAAACTCGTAAAGTACGAGAACATTTCCGACAATATGGAGTTTGAAATTGTGAGCTTCCTGAACAGTTTGGACAAGAGCAATATGAGTGACAAATCACTTGGAGTGGTGCGCTCTCTGCTCAGGATATGCTCTGAGCTGGAGTCCCTCGGCGACAGCGGGGAAGCCATAAGCCGCAGCCTGAGTGCGATGCTCTCGCACAAGCGCAATTTCAATGAGGAGCACAAGCAGAAACTTCTCGACATGACGGCGCTTCTCTCCAAGGCTTACGATGTGATGATAAGCAATCTGGAAAATGCCGGGAATCTGAAGGGCATCGACAATGCCCGTGAGGCTGAACATGAGATAGATGAATGCAGACTCAAATGCAGGGAGGAAGAGCTGCAGAACCTCGAAAACAAAGGCGACAGTTATTTCGAAAGCATCTTCTTCATCGATGTGCTGGAGAGCATGGAGAAAATGGGAGATTATCTGATCAATATCTCCGAGGCTGTGGCGGGAGTGTAAACTCCATCCACTCACCGCTTTGCGGGTGGCGGAAGGCGAGCGAATCGGCATAGAGCTCGAGCCGCTGCCCGCTTGGATTGCCATATAGGGCATCGCCTTTGATAGGGCGTCCGAGCCCCAGAACCGATGCGCTGTGAACCCTCAGCTGATGGGTCCGGCCCGTACGCGGCCAGAAACGGACATCCATTTCCCCGTCGGGGAAGATTTCCAGAATTTCAAAATCGGTCAGTGCCATTTTGCCATTTTCGGCATCTACCATCTGCCGGGGCCTGTCGTAGTAATCGGGAGCAAGCGGCAGGGCTATGGTTCCCTGTCTTTTTCCTTTCCAAGGACGGCTTCCCGCACACAGATGCGCCAGGTAACTCTTCCTGACTTCGCGCCTTTCGAACAGGCCTCTTATGCAGGCCTGGCTTTCCTTGTCTTTGGCAAAGACCATCAGCCCGGAAGTGTCCATATCAAGCCTGTGGCAGGGGAGAACAGGGCATCGGGCCGAAAGATACTCTTCCAGACTCTGCTCGCCTGTGAGTCCCGGAGAACAGAGCATTCCTGAGGGTTTGTTTGCAACAACAATGCAGTTATCCTCGAAGAGGATTTCTATGCCCGATGTGTCGGGCTTCCTTTTGAGGGGATTCTCCTCCACTTCCAGCCCCTGCATCATCCAGCTCAGCAGAGGCCCGCATTTGCCCACGCAGGCAGGGTAGAAGCGTCCCTGCTCGTGAACGCTGTCCCGGGATGGCGCTCCGTACCAGAACTCGCCCATTGCCAGAGGCTGAAGCTTTTGCCTGTAAGCCTGTTCCAGAAGTTTTGGGGCCGCGCATTCTCCGCTTCCTCCTGGAGGAACCAGGCCCCGGAGGGCAAATACTTCACTGATGCTCAGGCATTCTCCAAGGGCATTGTGCACCTTGTAAAGAGAAAAAAGCTCTTTCTGCAGAATTGCCGAACGCTGTGGTGTGAGAACAGTCCGGAGTTCCGGCATGTGGGAAGTATCGTAAATCGGAGGCACGAAGCCTTCCACTACACTTCGGCCGCCGGCCAGTCCGGAAAAGGCGCAAAGGGTCTGCAATCCGCCTTCCGGGTCCCGGCACACAAGCACTCCGAGCATTTTGCCTTCAGAAAAAAGGCTGTGGAGATTGGGGTCGGATTCAATTTCGGCAATAAGCCGGGCTGCCGCATCACGCACAAGGGGATGTGGCACATAACGCCAGGGATAGGTGAATTTATCTAAAATGTACGGAGTTCCTTCCATAATCTCTGGACCGGAAGACCCATCACATTGAAATAAGAGCCCTCGATTCCCGAAATGCCCACATAGCCTATCCATTCCTGGATACCATAGGCACCGGCCTTGTCAAAAGGCTTGTATTTGTCTATATAATAACTTATTTCCTCTTCGCTCAATTCATCAAAGCAAACTGTACTGCCTACACTGAAAATCCTGAACTTGCCAAGGCTTCGCAGACAGACAGCGGTTCGGACCTCGTGTTTGCGGCCACTCAAGGCCCGGAGCATTGAAACCGCTTCGTCCCGGCTGTGCGGTTTGCCAAGGGCATGGCCGTCGAGGATGACCACCGTATCGGCCGTAATCAAAATCTCGTCCTTTTCCAAAGGGCGGTGGAAATGCTCGGACTTGCCTCTGGCAAACAGCATGGGCACATCTTCGGCCGGAGTGCCGGGAGGGCACACCTCGTCGAAATCGCTGCGGCTGTCCACTTCAAAGTCCAGGTCCAGTCCTTTTAGCAGTTCCCTGCGGCGAGGCGAAGCGCTTCCGAGAATGATTTTATGATTTTGAACCATTGCCGTTCATGAAATCGTTCAGATTGAGGGTGGCACCCTGCTTCTGGTTCTCCACCTGGATGCTTCCGTACTGGGCTTCGTACTTGCTGATATTGTCGTTCAGGGCAAAAAGCAGGCGCTTTGCGTGCTCGGGAGTCATGATTAAACGATGGCAAACCTTTGCTTTCGGAAGAGCCGGGAGCAGTTTGGCGAAATCCAGAATAAATTCAGAATGGGAGTGATGAATGATGGCGAGGTTCACATAATCGCCGTTTGCAACCTCAGGGGAAATCTCGAAGTTGAGAGCTTTTTCGTTATTTTCCATTGTTGTAAAGTATTTCTGTTTATTTATGTTCGCAAAATTAATAAAATTCCGTAAATTTGCGGGCTATGGAATTATCAAAGATATACAACCCTACAGAAGTAGAGGACAAATGGTACGCCTATTGGCTCAAGTACAAGTTCTTTCATTCAGAACCTGACAATCGTGAACCATATACTGTAGTCATACCGCCACCGAATGTGACAGGTATTCTTCATATGGGCCACGTGCTCAACAATACTTTAAACGATGTCCTGGTGCGCAAGGCCCGCATGGACGGCAAGAATGCATGCTGGGTTCCGGGAACGGACCATGCCAGCATTGCCACCGAGAACAAGGTGGTGGCAAAGCTCAAGGAGATGGGCATAAAGAAGGAAGACCTCACCCGTGAGGAATTCCTCAAATACGCATGGGAGTGGAAGGAGGAGCACGGAGGAATCATACTCCAGCAGCTCCGCAAGCTCGGCGCATCCTGCGACTGGGACCGTACCCGATTCACGATGGAACCCGAACTGAACGAGGCCGTTATCAACACCTTTGTGCATTTCTACAAGAAGGGATGGATTTACCGCGGTGTGCGTATGGTGAACTGGGATCCGGAGGGGCATACGGCCGTATCGGACGATGAAGTCATCCACCGCGACACCCAGAGCCACTTCTATCACATGCGCTATTTCATTTCCGACGGCCAGGGCCACCCGACGGACAAATATATCGTCGTGGCAACCACCCGCCCGGAGACCATAATGGCCGATGCCGCAGTCTGCGTGAACCCCAATGACGAAAGGCACAAGTGGCTGCACGGCAAGAAGGTGCTCATCCCGCTCATCAATAAGGAGATTCCGATCATAGAAGACGATTATGTTGAGATGGACTTCGGTACAGGATGCTTGAAAGTAACCCCTGCCCACGATGCCCACGACTACGAAATCGGCCTCAGGCACAATCTTGAGGTCATCGACATCATTGACGACAATGGCTGCCTTAATGAGAAAGCCCAGATTCTGGTGGGAGAAGACCGCTTCGTGGCCCGCGAGAAGATTGCCAAGATGCTTCAGGAAGCAGGCAATATAGAGAAGATCGAAGATTATGTTTCTCCTATTGGATATTCGGAGCGCACGAATGCCGTTATCGAGCCGAAACTCAGCGCACAGTGGTTCCTGAAGATGGAGGAACTTGCTCCCGCAGCCCTTGCCAAAGTGGAAGACGGACTCATCAAGTTCATCCCGGACAAATACCGCAATACCTATCGCCATTGGATGGAAAATGCCCGTGACTGGTGCATCAGTCGTCAGCTATGGTGGGG
Source organism: uncultured Bacteroidales bacterium (assembly GCA_946055165.1). GTDB lineage: Bacteria > Bacteroidota > Bacteroidia > Bacteroidales > UBA932 > Cryptobacteroides. The sequence goes on along the minus strand of CAMGFA010000022.1, from coordinate 5,476 downwards.
ACAGAGAATTCCTGCATATTATCTTCCGGACGGCTCCTATGTGGTGGAGAATAGCTTCGAGAAGGCTCTTGCAGCCGCTCAGGCACTCAATCCTTCCATCAAGGCGGAAGACCTCAGGCAAGACGATGACGTTCTCGACACCTGGTTCAGCAGCTGGCTCTGGCCTATCTCAGTATTCGACCCTCAGATGCCTGGAAACCCTGAGCATAAGCCTAATGCCGACCTCGCATACTATTATCCTACCAATGACCTCGTTACCGGTCCGGACATCATCTTCTTCTGGGTTGCAAGGATGATAATGGCCGGTGGAGAGTTTATGGGAGACGTGCCTTTCAAAAATGTGTATTTCACCGGAATCGTAAGGGACAAGCTCGGCCGCAAGATGAGCAAGACCCTCGGAAACAGTCCAAACCCTCTGGACCTTATCGACAAATATGGGGCCGATGCCGTCAGGCTCGGAATGCTGCTGTGCTCATCGGCCGGAAGCGATATCCTCTACGACGAATCCCAGGTTGAACAGGGCCGCAATTTCTGCAACAAGATCTGGAATGCCTACAGGCTTATCAGCGGCTGGAGCGTGGATGAAAGGGCCGAACAGAGCGATGCAAACAGGGTAGCAGTGAAGTGGTTCGACAACCTCCTCTCCAAAACCATAGAGCAGGTGGAAGACCACTATTCCAAATTCCGCATTTCCGATGCCCTTATGACGGTTTACAAACTGTTCTGGGACCAGTTCTGCGCCTGGTATCTCGAGCTGGTGAAACCGGCATACGGAGAAGCTTTGGACAAGCGCAGCTACGAACAGACCCTGGATTTCTTCGAGAAGCTGCTCAAACTCATCCACCCTATCATGCCTTTCATCACCGAAGAACTCTGGCAGGCAATGACAGAGCGTCGCGAAGGTGACACCATAATGTTCGAACGCACTCCTTTGGCTGGTCCGTACAACGCCGAATTCCTTGCCGAATTTGCAACTGTGCAGGAGGCCGTTAACAACATCCGCGGAATCAGGGCACAAAAACAGATCTCCCCGAAGGAAGCGCTTAAGCTCCACATCGAAGGGAATCTCTCCATCGAACTGCTGCCGGTGTTGAAAAAACTCTCCAATTTGAGCGACATCAGCTTCGGTCCATACGAAGGTTCTGCCGTTAACTTCATTGTAGGAACTCTTAAGATGAGCATTCCACTTGAGGGATTTGTTGACCTTGAGCAGGAGAAAGCCAAAATTCTTTCCGAACTCGAGTACCAGAAGGGCTTCCTTGCCGGAGTTCAGCGCAAATTGGGCAATGAACGCTTTGTGAACAACGCCCCTGAAGCCGTAGTTGCTGCAGAGCGCAAGAAAGAGGCCGATGCTCTTGCAAGAATTGCTTCACTGCAAACTGCTTTGGAATCATTAAACAAGTAAAAATATGCATTTACCACTGGTGTTCGGGCTGGGTCCTGGAGAAATCATTCTGATAGTGCTGGTAATCCTTCTGCTTGTGGGAGGCAAAAAGATTCCTGAGCTTATGCAGGGTCTTGGCAAGGGGGTCAGGAGCTTCAAGAAAGGGCTCAAGGAAGATGGAGAAGAAGAGCAGAAAAAGGAAGACGGGCAGTGATATCTCTTGACAATGTGAGTGTTGTCTATGGCAGCTTTGTCTTGCTCGACAACATCAACTTCCATATCAGCGAAAATGACAAAATCGGACTTGTCGGCAAGAACGGTGCCGGCAAGTCCACTATTATGAAGCTGATCTGCGAGCTTCAGAGTCCCAGCAGCGGACACATAGACAAACCCAGACACCTGAGTGTCGGCTATCTTCCGCAGATAATGGAGCACAACCGGGGCCGAAGCGTTTTGGAAGAGGCAATGAGTGCTTTCGACCACGAAAAGGAAGTGGAACAGGAGATAGAAAGGATCAACCGTGATCTGGCCGAAAGGGAAGACTACAGCAGTCCGGAGTATATGGAACTGGCCGAAAGGCTTTCCAATCTCACTGAACACATTTCCATGGTTCACAGCGAACCGCCTGAGGTTCAGGCCCGCAAGACTTTGCTCGGTCTTGGTTTCAGGGAGGATGAACTTTCACGAAACACCGAAACCTTTTCCCAGGGCTGGAATATGCGCATAGAACTGGCCAAGATTCTGCTTCGCGGCCACGATGTGCTTCTTCTTGACGAGCCAACCAACCACCTTGACATCGAATCAATCGAATGGCTGGAAGACTACCTGCGCCAACGCAAGGGCTCGCTTTTGCTTGTTTCTCACGACCGCAAGTTCCTCGACAGGGTGACAAACCGCACTATCGAGGTTGTATTATCGCACATTCAGGACTATAAAGTCCCATACAGCCAATATCTTGAACTTCGTGCCCAGAGAATGCAGCAGCAGAGTGCCGCATTTGCGAACCAGCAGAAGATGATAGAAAAGACCGAAGATTTCATTGAACGCTTCCGCTACAAGGCAACCAAGAGCAATCAAGTACAAAGCCGTATCAAGGCCCTTGAAAAACTGGACAGAATTGAAATAGACGAAAGCGACAATGCCACTCTCACAGTCAAATTTCCTCCGGCACAACGAAGCGGCGATGTGGTTTACAAAGCCACTGGCCTCGGCGTGGCCTATCCTCAGAAAGTGGTGTTCCGGAATGCTGACATAGAGATAAAGAGAGGGGAGAAGGTAGCCCTCATCGGCCGGAATGGAGAAGGAAAGACCACTCTTATGAGGGTAATAATGGGGGAGTTGGACCCTATTGAAGGTGAATCCAAGATCGGGCACAATGTAAACATAGGCTATTTTGCCCAAAATCAGGAAGATGTGCTGGACAAAAACGAGACGGTATTCAGCACTCTCGACAGGGTGGCTACCGGAGACATACGTACAAAATTGAGGGACCTTCTTGCACAATTCCTTTTCAGGGGAGAAGATATTGACAAGAAAGTTGCCGTGCTGAGCGGTGGTGAAAGAGCCCGCCTGGGAATGGCCAAGCTGATGCTGCAGAACCATAACCTCCTTGCCCTAGACGAGCCTACCAACCATATGGACATCAAGTCCAAGGACATATTGAAACAGGCGCTGAAAGCCTATGACGGCACCCTGATAATTGTAAGCCACGACAGGGACTTCCTCGATGGTCTTGTGGACAAATTCTACGAATTCGAAGACGGAAAGGTAAAAGAACACCTGGAAAGTGTTCAGGAATTCCTCGAAAAGCGTAAAATGGACAGTCTTGCAGAACTCGACCGCAGCAGGGAGACTTCAAGCGTCAGCAGCAAAAGCGAAACAAAGAACAGTCAGGCACACTCCTGGCAGGAGCAGAAGGAAATATCCCGCCAGCAGAAAAAACGCAGGGACAGAATCAAATACCTGGAATGCGAAATATCCAAAGATGAACAAAGACTCAAGGAATTGGAAACAATCCTTGCTGAGCCGTCAGAGAATGACGACATTATGGAACTTACCAGGAAATACCTGGAAGTCAAAAGGGATTTGGATGCTAAGACCGAGGAGTGGTTCTCGCTTCAATGATATAGCGTCTCAGCATGTCCAGAGCAGCGGCCGCAAAACGTTCTATATTGCGTTTGCGGTCGTTTTTGTATTGAAAACGCCTGCTTCGGCTTCCGAGAGGGCCGTCAACTGCAATGCATACGGTTCCTTCAGGATTCATTCCGTCTCCTCCAGGGCCTGCCAGTCCGGTTGTAGCAACAGAATATGTGCTTCCCGCAAGAGAACGGACTCCACGGGCCATTTCCTCTGCTACTTCTTCGCTCACAACTCCATATTTTTCTATTGTGGCGTCATTTACTCCAAGTACTTTTTCCTTTACGGAAATGGCGTAGGAAGTTACGCTTCCCAGATAAAAGGATGAGACACCCGGAATGCCTGTAATCAGTTCTGAAATCTTTCCTCCAGTGCAGGATTCAGCGGCCGAAAGGGTCTCCGTACTGCCGCACAGCAGTTTGGCAATCTCCTCCTGGAGGCTGCTTTCGCCTTCTGCATAAATCTCGTCCTTGAGAATGGCCTTGAGGCTTGAATAACGCCTTTCCAATTCCTCCTCTCCGTCCTTTGTGGCATCGTAAAGAGAGAGTCTGAGTTTGACTCCGCTCAAGGTGTTCGGGAGATATGCCAGATGAATGTATGGCGGCAGGGAAGTCTCCCAATCTTCTATTTTCTTTGAGAGGGCCGATTCTGCAAGGCCGAAAGTCATCAGATTGCGGTGTATGGTTTTGGGACAATGGAAATGCATTTCGATATGCTTCATCACCTTAGCCAGAACATTGCAGACCTCATGAGGTACTCCGGGAAGGCAATAAAGGAACTTGTTTCCCTTGTGAAAAACAAGAATGGGTGCAGTACCATACTCGTTGTTTATTACCTCACAGCAATCCGGAACAAGGCTCTGGGCCAGATTTTCCTCAAGCAGATCCAGACCTCTGGAATGGAGAATGGCCCTGTTGATTTCGAGTTGTGCAGCATCCTGCCGCCATCCTGAAGCCCCGAAAAGTCTCGCAAGGGATTTCTTTGTGATATCGTCCTTTGTCGGTCCAAGACCGCCTGTAGTAATTACTATATCATTGTTTTCAAGTTCTCTGGAAAGAATGGAAACAATATCGCTTTCCCTGTCCGGAAGGGAACACATGGAGCTTACGATAATGCCCAGCCCGCCAAGGTGCGAAGCCAGAAGGGAAGAGTTGGTATCGACTATTTGTCCGATAAGAATTTCATCGCCTATTGTGCAGATTGATGCTTTTGCCATATTGAAATTTGCTCAAAACTGACACAAATTTACACAAAAAAAGGCAGATTATCTCTTGACCGCTACTTCTTGATAGGAACCGTCGTCAAAAAAAACAAGAATTTTTGAGATATTCTTTTGTATTTTAGTTATTTGTGGCTTTGGACTTGGAGTAATACTTGAAGGAGTTTCAACAATAGGGACAGAAGGGGAGTCTTCCTGTATTTCGAAGATAGAATCTTGATTTACAGGCTCTTGAACAGCAGATTTGTACATTTTGCCCGTTCCGTTGATCAGCCAATCAAGATTGATTCCGGGAAAACAGACTGAAATTGCCTGGATAATTTCAAAACTTGGCTTGTTTCGTCCTGCAAGAAGATGGCTAACTGTTGCAGGGGAGACGCCGATTTTTTCGGCGAACTGAGAACGGCTCATTCCTTCGGCCTTCAAGACCTGATCCAAACGTGAAAACATAAATGTAAAATTTGTTAACAAATGTAACGAGGAAATTTCAAATTTGCAAATTCACTTTTGTAAATTTAATGGAGCAAACCACTATACAAATGTTAAATTAGCATAGATATTACTTTAGATAAAATAAGGCAAATCATAGATTATTAATGCTTTAGGTTTTATTTACAATTGTTTTGATTAGTATTTTGTCAAATTCTTGCCTTTCTTTATAAAATTTAATTTAAGTTTTACTTTGTCAAAAAGGATTAAAGTACTGGGTTTCAGTATATTTATAGATTAGTTATTTT
>CAMGFA010000021.1 GCA_946055165.1 uncultured Bacteroidales bacterium | reverse complement strand
AAGGAGGAAGACCTTGCCAGCCTGGACAGTGCTCTTGAAAAATTTATTCTTTTCAAAATGGGCTCGGATTATCTTTTCGATTCTGACCTGGACCCGGAACGGTTCAGCGGAGTGAGCATGTATTTGCCGAGCACTTCATGGCCAAAGCTCAATGCCTTGTATAAAAATACGGGCTGGAGTGCCTATACCGGCTACTTGCAGTAGCTGCAATTTGTTATTTCAAAGAATATTGCTATATTTGCGCCGCATTTGAAAACCCGAAGGGGTTTTGGTGCAATGGGGTCTGTGAATAATCAGACTGAGTAACACATTTTAACTTTTTTAAGAAAATGCAACATTTCGTACTTAACGGCCAGCTGCGCGAAGTTGGCAACAAAGCCACCATCAAGGCTTTCCGTCGCAACGGACTCGTTCCTTGCAACCTCTATGGCAACGGCACAGAGAACGTGCTTTTCACTGTTGACGCAAAAGAGCTCAAGGGCCTTATCAACAACCCTGCTTCTTTCATTGTTGACCTCAAGCTTGGTGACAAGAACTACACAGCCATCCTTCACGAGCTTCAGTTCCACCCGGTAAGCGATGAATGCCTTCACGTTGATTTCCTTGCCGTTACAGAAGACAAACCAATCGTAATCAATGTTCCTATCACAATCTCAGGACACTCCAAGGGTGTTCAGCTCGGTGGTAAGTTCGTTCAGGCTTCACGCACCCTGCGTGTTTCCGCTCTTATGGCCAAGCTGCCAGACAGCGTTGATGTAAACATCAGCGACCTCGGCATTGCCCAGAAGATCAAAGCCGGCGACCTCCACTATGAGGGCTTGAGCATTGTATCCGACAAGAACACTGTTATCTGCCAGGTTAACGCAACCCGTAACTCCGGCAAGTAATCCTTACTATGGCTGGCGAGAGTTATCTGGTAACAGGTCTTGGCAATATCGGTCAAGAATACGAGAATACCCGCCACAATATGGGTTTTATGGTATTGGATGCCTGGGCGCAGGCGTCCAATACTGTTTTTAGTACCCAGCGCTACGGCTCTTTGGCCGAGTTGCGGATTAAGGGCAGGACTGTGTATCTGCTCAAACCTTCCACCTATATGAATTTGAGTGGAAATGCGGTACGGTATTATCTTCAGAAGCTGCCGGTCCCAAATGAAAGGTCCATTGTTATCTGTGATGATATCAATCTTCCTTTCGGCAGCATCAGAATGCGCAAAGGCGGGAGTGACGGCGGTCACAATGGTCTCAAGAACATTGCAGAATGCCTGCAGACTCAGGACTATGCCCGCATCAGGCTTGGTGTGGGACACGATTTCAATCCTTCAGAACAAGTGGACTATGTTTTGGGGAAGTTAAGTGCCGAAGAACTTGAGGAGATGAAGTTGATTTCGGACAAGGTGATAAAAGGCCTTCAAGATTGGATGTTTTTGGGCCCTGACAGGGCTATGAACAGCCTGAATGTAAAAAAAATTTGACTTTTTTTTGCAAAAAAAAGGTTTATTCTCTATATTGCAGTGTTTTAAGTGCACATATTATTAACAATCAATATTAAACCATTAAAATTCATTTGTTATGAAAGAACTCGTTGAAAAGATCAATGCAGAGATCGCTGCTTTCCAGGAGAACGCAGAAGCTCAGGTTGTTAAAGGTAACAAAGCTGCCGGTGCACGCGCACGCAAGGCTGCTCTTGAGCTTATGAAAGACCTTAAGGAATTCCGCAAGGTTTCTGTAGCAGAGTCTAAATAAAAAAGTTGAAAATTTTTTCATTTTTCGTGCAACAAAAACCATAAGCCTTGCATCAATAATATAGGTTTAGGTTTTAGTACACATTTTAGGGTCGCCGCCGTGAGGTAGCGGCCTTATTTTTTACACCCCTTCCATCAGGGTAAATGGGATCACGTGAAAAACCTGTTTGTATTGCGAGGCAGGCTGGCTCATGGCTTTCAGGCGATGCGCGCTGCGGCTTGTCCTGCGAAGTCGGTGATGGCCGGGAACTCGCTACGCTCAAACACCCCGGCCATTGTCTCACCTCCTTCTGGGCCAAGCTGCGCTCGCGGATGGCCGCCTTGCGTCCATTGCTCGCGCAGTTCCCTTGCGCCGCAAGCCTTCCAGCCACGAGCCAGCCTACCTCGCAGTCATATTTTCATCAGCGAAAGTTATTCTGCCCGGTCGGCGCGCGGAGCCACCCATAGAGCTCAAGCGCGACGACAGTGCGCGGAAATAACTTTCACCCTGTGGTTGATGACAATGGACACTGCACATAGTTTCAGGACCTCAACCAACGACAGTGCGCGGAAATGCACGTACTCGGGCAACAATAAAAAAACGGGGATGACCCGATGGATCCATCCCTGTTTTTATCTATGATGAATAAGTATCTTATTCAGCGGCCTGGATAAGGACGGCGCGGTTGAGCTCGATGGTGGTGTAGATGTTGGTGTTACCCTCGTGCTTTACTACGAACTGATCCTGGCTGAGACCGTACTTCTCGGTGAGGAGTTTAACGATGTAGTTGGCGCGCTGTTTAGCAAGCTGGTTGTTGCGACGTGCAGAACCGGTGTTCTTGTCTGAGTAGCCACATACGGTGAAGGTGATGTTCTTGCCCTGGGCAATCATAGTCTTCACTGTGCGGTCGAGGTGCTCAAGCTCCTTGACACTGAGTGTAGCCTGGCCAATCTCGAAGAATACACAAGCCGGAGTGCTCATAAGGTTCTTCACGATAGCAGCGTTCTCGGAAGCGATTCCGTCGAGCTCTGCCCTGAGAGCCTCGTTCTCCTTCTGGAGTTTTGCAAGATCTTCGGAGAGGTCTTTGATTTCAACCTGAGCCTGCTCCTGAGCAGCCTCAACTTCAGCCTTTGCTGCTTCAGCCTCAGCGGCAGCAACTACGAGAGGGGCAGTAACAGCTGCTGCGGTCTCGAAGCCGGTCTTCTTACCGAACTTGTACTGTGCACCAACGGTAACCTGAACATTTGCGCAAACACCGGTGGAAGGACCAACGAGGACAGCATCTGAGAAACCTACAAAGCGTACATCAGGAACGATGGACCATTTCTCTGAAAGTGCGATAGGGAGCATGATACCTGCACCGAAACCGGCACCGCGGCCAACGCTCTTGTAGTAACCTGCAGAAAGATAAGGAACTACAGAAACAACACGCTGAGAATCATAGCCTGCGAAGGTGTTTGTAGCATCCCAAAGGAATGCAAGGCTTGCAGAGTAGTATGGGTTCTCACCAAAATGCCAGCCGCTGATACACTCAGTATTGAGACCGGTAAGGTTGAGACGGAAACCGAATTCAGGGGTAATCCATTTGCCGACGCTGAGTTCAACAGAAATACCGCCACCCTTTACAAGACGATGAATGTCTCCAGCCTTAAATGCTCCGTAAAAACCGTCAAAAGAAGCATTTGCACCGGCACTGAGACCTACGTAAAGGTTGCTGTCGAAGGAGTTTGTTACATAAGACTCCTGAGCATTTGCCACTCCCGCTACAAGAATGGCTGCTGCAAAAACTAAAGCTTTAATTTTCATAAGTGTGTATGATTTTAATATATTTTCCTGTTAACAGTACTGTACAAAACTTGTTTACAACACTATCGGGGACAAAGATAGTAATTATTCCTCAAACCTCAAATTATTTCCAAATCATTTTTTCTTATCCATCCGCGCCTCCCGTCGGACAGTTCAATATCGTACCAATCCCCCACAGTTTCAACAATTTTCACCTTGCTTCCCTCGTGCAGAACGAACAAATCCGTTCCTGACGATGCGTCCGGAGAGCTCCTCACTGCCGAAACGGAGCACACGACCACTGCCCGCGAAGAATCCTGATACTCAGACTTGAGCGAAAGCGAACAGGACAGGCTCAGGGCAAAAAGCAGAAGACTTGCAATGGAACAGAAGAAAGGTGCCACACGTTTCTTTCCCGAGGCCAGGGCAAAAAGCAGGGCAAGAGCAAGAGCCAGCACAAAAAACACTATGGCAAATACAGCCCAGGCATTGGAAGAGAGCAGATTTCTGAAATTACGGAACCACTGAATCATGAAGAACTCCGGCACGGAATCGATTCTGTCCTGAAGACAGGCATTCACATACTCGAGATTGTGCCTTGCATCGGCATTGGAAGGGTCGAGCCTGAGAGCCCTCTCGAAAGCGACCACTGCAGCGGCCAGGTTCGACTGTTTGAATTCGGCACAGCCGATATTGTAGTACAGGCCAGAACTCTCCCGCCCCGATTCCAGAATCTGCTGCCAGTTTTCAACGGCAAGAGCATAATCCTCGGCAGCATAGGCAGCGACCCCGGCATCGAAGAGTTCCTGCACGGTCTGGGCACCAAGCTGCTGGAACTGCAGCAGTCCGGCACAAAGCAGAAGGGCGATGCAGGCGGTTTTCGGCAGGGATTTCCTGTTTTTGTTCATTGCGTAGTCTATTGATGATATCAACTTGAGAGCCAATTCGTAATGGCTGTCCATATTCTTGGCATTGTCCCCGGGGCTGAATCGGGCAAATTCGCACTCGTCGAGAAGGCCCACGAAATCCTCCACATCGGAGCCGTTCACACCGCAGGCGCTGAGTTTTTCGCGAATCTTGTCCTTGTCCAGTTCCGAAGGTTCCATAAGAAGCTTCCCGGCAACGAAACCGAGCAAAGCCTTGTGCAGCTCTTCGTAGAAGGCTCCCGGAAGGTTCTCCTTAAGGTAATTGCCTGCCAGAGAGAGTTTTTTCTTTGCGAAGGACGATGCCCCCTTGCGCCTCTGACTCTTCTCGTCCTTGCGGCGCTCCCTGCCAATACGCAGAAGCACATAGAGCAGTACGGATGCCAGCAGCAGAAGAACAAGAGCCAGCCAAAAAAGCGGCGAAGCCACCACAAAGGAATTTGCGGCAGAAAAGCCCGATGCCCTTGTGGAGATATAGCGGATGTCGGTTCCCAGATTCTTTACATCGCGGGACACGCCGGAGACAAAAGAGCTCTGACCCTGAACCGGCTCGGCAGACTGGCTGCGTTCCACGTGCAGAGGAATGGCATCCACATGCAGAGTCCTGTAAGTCCCGGCGGAAGTGTCATAATAGGAGAATTCCACAGGACCGATGAGAAAATCTCCGTGACTGCGCGGAATGAAAGGATATTCGAAGACCTTCTCTCCTTCCGAATCGGATGTCTTTATGTCGTAAAGCTCAAAATCAGGCGGAAACTTGATTTTCGGAGCATCTATGAGATTGATGTTGCCATGTCCGCGGACCACAAGACGGAGTGTTCCTGCATCGTGGGTCTTTAAAGAATCGGCACTCAAAGAAGCGGCAATGGAAAAGCGGCCCACACCCGAGCAGAAAGAAGCCGGCTGAGGCTGAGGCAGTTCCCTCACCTTTATGTGCAATTCCTCCGAAGAGATGCGTTTGCGCACGGTGGAGTATTCGTTCTGGAAGAAACTGTCGAAGATGCTGTTGGACGATGCGTTGCGGTTGCGCACCTGCACCTGGCAGACCATACGGGCAGGATCTATCACAAGATCCCCGCTGCGCTGCGGAATGATGCGGTAGCTGCGGATGAGAGCCACGTCGTACACCTCGTTTCCGAGAGCCTGCCTTTCGAATTCTATATTGGAAGGGCTCTGCAAAGTCTGGGTCCAGAAGCCGTCGAAAGTCGGGAAGTTCACATCTTCGAAGCCGGCAATATGCACCCTCTTGTACAGCTTGAGAGTTGCAATCACCGGTTCGCCAATCACAACATCCTGCTTGTCCACACTCAGACGCAGGAAAAGATCCTCGTTGCGGATACTGGAACTGCCGCTTGACTGTGCGGCAGAAGAAGCGCCGGAAGAAGAACGGCCAACCTTGATGGGAGTCGGCTGCGAGCTGTATTTCTTGCCCTTTACCGTGATGGTGCAGGGAGGAAGCACAAAATCACCCTCCTTGTTCGGAAGCAGGACATATATATATGAGACACTGTTGCTGCGTGTCATCTTCCCGTTGATTATTGAAGTCTGGGAACTCTGCGAGGTCTGCGGGCCCCACTGGAGAGTGAAGTCGCTGCTGCCCGGCCAGTCGAAAGACGAAGGCTTGTCTCCCTCGACAACGAATTCCAGTTTGAACTGCTCGTCAACCGACACCGCAGCCGGCACATGCACACTTATCTTGGGCTGGGCCAGGAGCGAGGCTGCAGAGAGCAGAAAAAATGTCACTATGCTTGCAAGTCTTTTCATACGCTACCAATTTTTTTCTTTCTGGCGGAATGCCTCTTGCTGAGCTTTGGCCTTCTCCACCTTTTCCTTCGTTTCTTTTTCCTTGGCCTGGATGGCCTTAATCATCTGCTGGGCCTGCTGAGGAGAGATTTTGGACTGCGGCTGCTGAGCGGACTGCCTGTCCTCCTGCGGCTGCTGTCCGTCCTGATTCTGCTGGTCCTGATTCTGCTGCTGGTCCTGATTCTGTTGATTGTCCTTATCCTGCTGGTCCTGACCTTCCTGATTGTCCTGTCCCTGCTGGTTCTGGTTCTGCTGGTTCTGCTCCTGCTCAAGCATCTTCTTGGCGTAGATATAGCTTTCCTTGGCCTGAATATCCCCGGGATTCAGCAGCAGCGACTGCTTGAAATCGTCCACCGCCGCCTTGTAGTCCTGCTTCTGCAAGTCCACATTCCCCCTGTTGAAATAATAACGGTCGGCATAGGCCGATTCCGGAGCCTGCGACGAGGCCTTCTCCAGAGTGTTGGCGGCGCCTTCGTAATCCTTCTGCATATAAAGGCTCGAAGCTAAATCATAAGTGGCTGCAAATGAAGTGGAATCTTTTACCAGAGCCTTGCGGTAGCAGATTTCCGCATCTTTATAGTTGTCTTTCTTGAAAAGGGAATTGCCCTTGCGCACATCCTTCTTGTCTTCCTGTGCGGAAAGACTCAGAAAGCCGCAGAACAAAGCCGATGCTATGAGAAGAAAGCGTTTCATTCAAATATCTTTTTACGTGATTTCCTTTCGCCTATGAGCAGTTCCAGAGTAAAGAAGAAAAGCGCAATGGCAAAGAAGTACATATATTGTTCGTCATATTCTTCAAAGACAACGGACGAGAACTCCTCCGACTCTATGGTCCTTATGTCGTCGATAATCGGATTGAGGCCGAACTCTTCGTTTCCCGCGTGCACATAGCCTCCGTTTCCGCTGCGTGCTATCTGCTTGAGAATGTCTTCGTTGAGCTTGGTTACCACTATGTTGCCGTCTTTGTCCTCAAGCAGCTGACCGCCCATTGGGATAGGCTGTCCCTTGCTTGAGCCCACACCGATGGTATAAATCCTGATACCCATATCAGCTACCTCTTTTGCTGCCTCGAGAGCATTCTCCTCGTGGTTTTCACCATCGGTAATGAGGATAATCACGCGGCTCTTCTCGCTCTGAGCGCTGAAAGAACGGGCCGCCGTGCGAAGGGCATCGGCCAGATCGGTCCCCTGCACGGGAACAGAACCGGTGTCGATGGAAGAGAGGAACATTTTGGCCGATACGTAATCGGTGGTGATAGGCAGCTGCACGAAGGAAGCTCCGGCGAAGACGATAAGGCCGATGCGGTCGTCGTGCAGTTTGTCCACAAGCGAGCTGATTGCCAGCTTGGCCCTGTCGAGACGGCTTGGGCTGTAGTCCTGAGCCAACATGGAGTTGGACACATCGAGGCAAATCATTATTTCACAGCCTCTTGTCTGTCTCTGGGAGAGCTTGGCTCCAATCTGCGGGCGGGCAAGGCCCAAGACAAAAAAGAAAAAACCGAGAGTAAAGAACACCACCTTGAGCCAGGCCTTGGCCTTGCTGTAGGAAGGCATAAGAGCCTCGGCGCATTCCCTGGAGGCAAAACGCTCCAGCCTTTTGCGGCGCAGCATCTGCCCTATTGCAAAAAGCACAGGGATGAGCGGCACAAGCAGCAGAAGATAGAGATATTGGTATCGGGCGAAAATTAGCATTATGGCAACCTCCTCACAAATAAACGGATGAGCATTTCGGCCAGCAGGCACAAAAGGGCCCAGAAGGCGAAAGTTCCGAAAAGTTCCTTATAAACAGGGAAAGAGTCGATGCTGGTCTTGGCCTTTTCCATCTGGTTGATTTCGGCGTAGATTTCGGCCAGCTTGGTATTGTCGGTGGCGCGGAAGTAGCGGCCTCCCGTGCTCGAGGCAATCTCCTTGAGCAGAGGCTCGTCCAGTTCCACCTGAATGTTCTTGAGTTGCACGCCCCAAGGGGTGAGCACAGGATATGGGGCGGTTCCGTTGGCGCCGATGCCTATGGTATAGACCCTTATGCCGTAGCTCTGGGCTATCTGGGCAGCAGTGAGCGGAGTGATTTCCCCCATATTGTTCACGCCATCGGTGAGCAGGATGATGACCCTGCTGGGAGCGGAAGATGTGGACAACCTTGCCACAGCCGTCGCAAGCCCGTTGCCTATGGCAGTACCGTCCTCTATGATGTCGGTCTGCACCTCCTTCATAAGATTGATGAGGGTGGCGCGGTCGGTGGTGAGTGGGCACTGGGTGTAACTCTCGCCGGCAAAGACCACAATTCCCATCCTGTCGCTCGGCCTCTGTGAGATGAACTCGATTGCAATATCCTTTGCGGCGCTTATACGGTCAGGAGTGAAGTCGCGGGCCAGCATGGAGGTGGACACGTCCATTGCAAAGACGATGTCTATTCCTTCAGTATCGATCTTCTCCACCTGGGAAGAAGAACGTGGACGGGCTATTGCTATGACAATGAGCACAAAAGCCGCCATCCTCAACACAAACGGAATGTGCCTGAGCCAGTTGTAGGCACTGCGCCCGGCCTTGAGCCATGGCAGGTCGCTGCTCACCCTCAGATGGGCTTCACGTCCCTTAAGCACCCTGAAAATATAGAGGGCGCAGAGCAGCAGCGGCAGCACAAGCAGATAAAGCAGTTTTGGATACTCAAAGAACATCTTTTTTGGCCTCCTCCTCCAACTGTGTCTGATAGGTGCTGCTTACGAACTTCACGGCCAGAGGCAGTGCGGCAGCATTGTCCTGCTTGTCGGCCACGTATTTGGCGAATTTCACGAAATCGGCCCTTTCAAACATCTCCTTCAGCGGCACATACAAGTCCTGCGGCACATCCTTGCAGTCTTTGAGGGCCGCAAAAAGCTCGGCAGTAGTCATTTCAGGAGCGTCAATACCGAATCGTTCATCCATATACGTCTTCAGAATGTCGGTAATGCCGGAATAGAATATCTTCTGCTGTTCCGGAGCCCAGAACTTGTCGCTGCGGTAGTGCTCCAGCTCCCTGAGGGCCACGATATGGGCCGGGTCCTTGGCTTTCTGCTTCTGCTCCGTCTTCTTCCGGAACAACTTCGGAATGAAGATTATGAGCACTGCCACCAGAGCAGCCAAAAGCAGGGAACCGCCTATATATGGAACAATTTCCGCGAAGGTCACGGGATAGTTGATCTGCCCCTTGAGGGGGTGGACGTTGAAAGTGGCGGTATCGACCGGAAGACTGCGTACATCTATCTGCACCGAATCGAAGACCAGAGTATCGGCCACATCCCCCTTGTAGCGTACAAGGTAGAGCGGCGGAAGATGGTAGATTCCCTCTTCGAAAGGAGAGAGAACCACTCCGGCTTCTATGCCTCCCGAGCGCAGGGTGTCTATCTGCCAGTCACTTACGAGCACCAGAGTATCGTTGTCGAGCCAGGAAAGGTCCGGAATGAGCAGTCCCTCGCCTGGATCGTCAAGAGAAAAGCCGTATCGGATCTGGTCTGCGATAAGGATGGAATCGCGCTGCTGCAACGGACGCACGAAGGGGGCACCCATTGGCAGGACATCGGCCAGAATCGCCGCCAACAATATATATATAACTCTCATCTGAACAGGGCCATCAAAGATTTCACATAGTCGGCGTCGCTGCTGATTTCGACGGACTTTATTCTGTACTTGTTGAAAAGGCTCCGGGCCTTGGCATCCATTTCACTGTTCCACTCTGCGTAGGCATCGCGGACTTTGCGCTTGGAAGTGTTGACCCAGCTGCAGCGGCGACTCTCACTGTCCCTGATGTGCACATAGCCCAAATCGGGCAGATTCTTCTCGGCCGGATCACTGACCTTGATTACTGAAATGTCGTGCCTGCCGGCAGCCACCTTGAGAGCTTCCTCATAGCGAGGGGACGCATCGGGATAAACATCGAGCATATCGCTGAGCAAAAAGGCATTGCACTTCTTCTTGATGGCATTTGTGAGAAAGCGCAGGGCCTGGGAGATATCTGTTCCGTCCGATTCGGGCTCGAGCTGTAGCATCTGCGAGATTATGTGCAGCAAATGCGAACGGCCCTTCTTCGGAGGGATGAACTTCTCCACCTTGTCGGAGAAAAAGAGGGCTCCCACCTTGTCGTTGTTGAGTATGGCACTGAAAGAGAGCACTGCTGCAAGCTCGGCAATACGCTCACGCTTGCTCTGGTTCACGGTTCCGAACAGTCCGCTGCGGGACACATCCACAAGCAGCACCACTGTAAGTTCCCTTTCCTCCTCGAAAACCTTGATATACGGCTGGCGCAGACGGGCAGTCACGTTCCAGTCCATGGAACGGACATCGTCGCCCCACTGGTACTCACGCACTTCGCTGAAGGCCATACCCCTGCCCTTGAAAGCGGAATGGTACTCTCCCGCAAAAATCTGATGCGAGAGAGCCTTTGTCCTGATTTCAATCTTGCGGACTTTCTTGAGCAGCTCCGAGGTGGAGATTTCCGAATTATGGGACAATGACTGCATTGAGAATGTTGTCTATGATTTCGTCACTGCTCACATTTTCGGCCTCGGCCTCATAGCTCAGACCCAGACGGTGCCTGAGGACTTCGTGACACACGGCACGGACATCTTCCGGAATCACATAGCCTCTGCGTTTGATGAAGGCGTAGGCCTTGGCGGCAGCGCAGAGGGAGATGCTGGCACGCGGAGAAGCACCGTAGCTGAGCAGGTCCTTGAGGGAAGCAAGGTTGTAGTCCTGCGGGTTGCGGCTTGCGAAAACTATATCGACAATGTATCTTTCAATCTTTTCGTCCATATACACTTCCCTCACCACTTCGCGGGCACGGATGATATCCTTTGTGCCTACAACGGCCGATGCCTGCGGGAAAGTGGCCGAATTGTTCATACGGACAATGAGTTTTTCTTCTTCCTTCTTCGGGTAATCGACGAGAACCTTGAGCATGAAACGGTCAACCTGGGCCTCCGGAAGAGGATAGGTTCCCTCCTGCTCCACAGGGTTCTGGGTAGCCATCACAAGGAAAGGCTCGGGAAGGGAATAGGTATTTTCACCGAGAGTCACCTGATGCTCCTGCATTGCCTGGAGCAGGGCCGACTGCACTTTGGCAGGGGCGCGGTTGATTTCGTCGGCAAGCACGAAGTTGGCGAAAACAGGGCCTTTGTGAACTTCGAACTGTTCGTTTTTCTGACTATAGATAAGGGTACCTGTAATATCTGCAGGAAGCAGGTCCGGAGTGAATTGGATGCGGGAGAAATCCGCGTTCACCGCCTTGGCAAGAGTGCTGATTGCCAATGTTTTGGCAAGACCGGGCATACCTTCGAGGAGAATATGTCCTCCACTCAGAAGGGCAATCTGCAAATTCTCCACAAGCTGTTTCTGCCCTATGATAACCTTCCCCATCTCAAGGGAAAGCAAGTCCACAAAGGCGCTTTCCTGCTGGATTCTTTCGTTCAATTCCTTGATGTTTACACTTTCCATATATTTTCCTTAAATTTGTATGCTATGCGTTACAAAATCACCCTTTCCTACAACGGAGCCGACTTCTGCGGCTGGCAAATCCAGCCTCACGACCCAAGCGTTCAGGAGACCCTGCAAAAAGCCTTGTCCACCCTATTGGGCGGGGACATCAGCCTTACAGGGGCCGGGAGGACCGATACGGGAGTACACGCAAGGAACTATACAGCCCATTTCGACTACCCTTCCGAAATCGGAACCGAGACGCTAATATACAAATTAAATGCCATACTGCCGCCCTCAATCGCAATTCATTCAATCGAAAAGACCAGGGACGACTTCCACGCCCGCTTCGACGCAAGGCGCCGGGAATACTGCTATTACATCCACCGCTGCAAAGACCCTTTCGCCAACAGCTTCAGTTATTACTATCCTTACGGAGAGCTGGACCTGGAGGCAATGAACCGGGCAGCTGCCCTGCTTACGGGCAGGCACGATTTCTCCAGCTTCGAGAAAAGCGGATCGGACAACAAGAACCCCGTTTGCACGGTATTTGAAGCATGCTGGTACAAAGAAGACGAGAACCACTGGTATTTCCGCATTGCGGCCGACCGCTTCCTGCGCAATATGGTGCGCTCCATCGTGGGGACACTGCTCGAAGTAGGCAGGGGAAAAAGGGCAGCGGAAAGCATCCCGGAACTGATTGAAAGCCGCGACCGCTGCCTTGCGGGACAAAGCGTTCCGGGCAAGGCTCTCTTCCTTTCAAAAGTGGAATATTTTTAGTATATTTGCGACCTTTCAAAAACAACAGATATGGTAAGTACACAGTCTATTTCCATCCTCGAGATGGCAAGCAAGGGTGGCTGGATAATGATAGTCCTGCTCATCCTTTCCATTCTGGCCCTCTACCTCTTCGGAAAGAAGTGGTGGGAGATAGCCCAGGCCGGCAAAATCGACAAAGACTTCATGAACGACATCCGCGACTACCTGCAGGACGGCAAGCTCAAATCGGCCCTCACCCTGTGCAGCAAGTTCGACTCTCCGGTTGCAAGAATGATAGAAACCGGCATCAAGCGTATCAAACGTCCTCTGGCCGATGTGCAGGCCTCCATCGACAATGTGGGCAATGCTGAAATCGCCCGCCTCGAAAAGGGTCTTCCATACCTGGCCACCATTGCGGGAGGTGCTCCGATGCTCGGATTCCTGGGAACGGTAATCGGTATGGTCCAGGCCTTCTTCAATATGGCCAACGCAGGCAGCAACATAGACATAGCACTGCTCTCGGACGGCATCTACACCGCAATGATTACCACGGTGGGAGGTCTGATTGTAGGTATTATAGCATACTTTGCCTACAACTTCCTCAATGCACGCATCCAGGAAGTGATGGCAAGGATGGAGAACGCCTCCATCGAATTCATGGACCTTCTGGACAAGGCCGAAACACTCAAAGAAGAAACCGCTAACGAAGAATAGGAAATGGCACTCAGAAGAACATTGAAAGCCGATCCGAACATGTCGATGTCCTCTATGACGGACATCGTCTTCCTGCTGCTCATCTTCTTTCTGGTGACCTCCACCCTCGTGAACCCCAACGCCCTCAAGCTCCTGCTCCCGAAAAGCAGCGGGCAGGTGAGTGCAAAAGCCACCGTTTCGGTATCGGTCAAAGACTGCGGAAACGACGTTTACACATACCATATCAACGGAGATCGCCAGCCTATTCCATTCGAAAAGGTGGAAGAGGCTCTGGTGGAGAAACTTCAGAGCGAAAGCGAGCCTACCTTCTCCATATACTCGGACCAGTCGGTCCCTGTGGGGCAGATAGTTTCGCTTATGAACATAGCAAAAAAGAATCATTACAAGGTAATACTCGCCACTTCACCGGAATAGAATGGGACAGGAGGTATATTTGAGACAAAGGAAGCAGGCCGGCAAACAGTCTGTAGCCATTGGCGCGGGACTTGCAGTTCTGGGTCATGTTCTGGCTTTGCTGCTACTTCATTTCAACGGTCTCAGCTACATATACCCGCCGCCGGAGGAATCGTCCTTTGTGATAGATTTCAGCGAAGAGGAACTTCAAATGCGCCACGCCAAAGAGCCTGTGGCCGAAAATGTGGATACCGAAAAGCCGGTGGACATTGTGCAGAAGAGCGAATCGCCTGTGGAAGAGGAGATTCCGAACCAGACCCAGGAGACTCCGGCCGATGATTTCGGCGATGTGGCAGCTCCGCAGCCGGAAGCTCCGAAACTGGACCCGAGGGCATCGTTCCCGGGTATGGGCAAAAAACCGAGCAAGGCCACAACGGCCCATTCCTCCCAGCAGAAGAGCAAGGAGTTCAAGGCCGGGCAAAGCGACGGCAACTCGCCGCAGAACATCACCCAGGGCAAATCCAACGCCCACCTGAAGGGTCGCAACGTGGTGGGCAATCTGGCCCAGCCGAAGTTCGACAGGCAGATTGGCGGAGTTGTGGTGGTGAGCATATGGGTGGATGTGTACGGAAATGTGAAGAAAGCCGTGGCCGGAGCCGAGGGTACCACGGTGAACGACAGCGAATTATGGACGGAAGCGAGGAACGCAGCGATGAAGACCCACTTCTCCAAATTGGATAATATTACAGAACAGACCTCCGAATTGCAGGAGGGAACAATCACTTACATTTTTAAATTAAAGTAATGGAAGAGTTTACAAAAAACGGCCGAAAACTTAGACCTAGAAAATCCGGCAGCGCAAGGCGCGAAGAAGGTCCAGCATACAGCACTGCAAATGCTACTTACAAACACGAACATCAAAGGGGCCCGCGTCAGGAAGGCCGTCCTTATGGTGAAGGACGCAATTATGGAGAGGGACGTTCCTATGGAGAAAGCCGCCCTTACGGCGAATCCCGTTCATACGGCGAAGGCCGTTCATATGGCGAAGGCCGAAGCAACTACCAGCAGAGGCACGGCAGCCGCTCTGGCGGGGAGTCCAGAAACTATGGTGAAAACCGTCCTTATGGCGAAGGCCGCAACTCCTATGGACCTAAACGCAGCTATGCAGAAGGCCACGCCTACGGCGACAGAAGGCAAAAGAGCTACGGTCAGCCTGCACGTGGCGAAGGCTTCAAGAAAGGCCCTGCAAAATTCAATCAGAAACGCAAACCGGCACGCCCTGCTGGCAATGAGGGCATAGAGAACATGCTCAAGCGCAAGGCTGTAGTAAGCCATGCCGAGTATTCCGACAACGATTATGTAAACATTCCTGTTCAGGAGGAAGTACGCCTCAACAAGTTCATCGCCAATTCGGGCGTATGCTCAAGACGCGAGGCCGACACCCTCATCCAGGCCGGTGTGGTTACAGTGAACGGGGAGGTGGTTACCGAACTCGGAACCAAGGTGAACATATACAAGGACGAAATCAAGTTCAACGGAGAACATCTCAAGGGCGAAGAGAAGGTTTATCTCATTATGAACAAGCCTAAAGGCTATGTCACAACAGCCAGCGACCCTCATGCGGAAAAAACCGTAATGGACTTGCTCAAGGGATGCCAGTTCAGAGTTTTCCCTGTGGGACGTCTGGACAAAAACACTACAGGCGTGCTTATGTTCACAAACGACGGCGAGCTTGCCGAAAGACTCACCCACCCTTCCTACAACAAAAAGAAGATCTATCAGGTGAACCTCAACAGGCCTCTCGAGCAGGAGGACTACGACAAGATAATGGCAGGTGTAGAGCTCAGCGACGGGCCTATTGCTGCCGATGAACTCGAATACATCGACGCCAACGACCACCGCAAGCTCGGAATCGAAATCCACAGCGGAAAGAA
Source organism: uncultured Bacteroidales bacterium (assembly GCA_946055165.1). Taxonomy (GTDB): domain Bacteria; phylum Bacteroidota; class Bacteroidia; order Bacteroidales; family UBA932; genus Cryptobacteroides. The sequence continues at coordinate 20,588 of CAMGFA010000021.1, read as the reverse complement.
CAGGATTGTCCGCCGCATTTTCGAAGCCCTTGGCTATGAGGTGCGTGCACTCGACAGGGTTTATTTCGCCGGCCTCACAAAGAAGGGCCTCAAGAAAGGCCACTGGCGCCAGCTCAGCGAAGGCGAGGTGAACATCCTTAAAATGGGCGCTTATGTTTAAATCGGGCTTTGTCAACATAATTGGCAATCCTAACGTGGGCAAGTCCACGCTGATGAATGCGATGGTCGGCGAAAAACTGAGCATCGTCACGGCGAAGGCACAGACCACAAGACACAGGATAATGGGAATAGTGAACGGAGAAAACTACCAGATAGTTTACTCCGACACTCCCGGCATCCTGAAACCGAACTACCGCCTCCAGCAGGACATGGTGAACTTCGTGGATGCCGCAATCGGCGATGCCGACGTAATCCTCTACGTGAGCGATACTGTTGAGAAAGCCGACAAGAACAGCGAATACATAGACAAGCTGTCGCGCCTGAGCTGCCCTGTAATTGTGGTGGTGAACAAAATAGACATCAGCAATCAGCCTCAGGTGATGGAGCTGCTCTCCTGGTGGAAGGAAAAGCTTCCCCAGGCCAGTGTCATCCCTGCATCGGCCAAAGAAGGTTTCAACCTCGACACCATACTGCAGACAATCATCGAAAAGCTGCCGGTATGCCCTCCGTGGTACGACCAGGATGCCTTTACAGACAAGAACCTGCGCTTCTTTGCGGCAGAAATCGTGAGGGAGAAGATTTTCCTCAACTACAAGGAGGAAATTCCCTACTGCTGCCAGGTGGAAGTGGAGCGTTTCAAGGAAGGCAGCGAGCGCTACGACATAAGCGCGGTGATTTATGTGATGAGGGAATCCCAGAAGGGCATCCTCATCGGCAAGAAGGGAGCTGCACTCAAGAAAGTGGGAACTGCTGCAAGACTGGACATGGAAGACTTTTTCCAAAAGAAGGTCTTTCTTGAGCTGTTCGTGAAGGTGGACCCGGACTGGAGAGAAAACAAAAAGGAACTTCGTAAATTCGGTTACGAAGAATAGGAGGATATATGAGCGAAGAATTGGAAGATATCATCAACGAAGAGGAAATCAACGAAGAGGAAATTTTGGACGGGCAGGCCGAAGGCAGCTCTTCCGGCAAGTTCACGCGACTGCTGGAAAGCGATGCCAGAAAGTTCAAGCTCTCGGGCATGTTCAAGGACTGGTACCTTGACTACGCTTCCTATGTTATCCTGCACAGGGCCGTGCCGCATATCGTGGACGGTCTCAAACCGGTGCAGCGCAGGGTGCTGCACGCAATGTTCAGGATAGACGACGGGGCCTACACCAAGGTGGCCAACATAGTGGGTCAGGCCATGCAGTACCACCCTCACGGCGATGCTTCCATACTCGGTGCCCTGGTGCAGATGGGTCAGAAGGACCTTCTCATAGACAAGCAGGGTAACTGGGGCAACATCTTCACCGGAGACAGCAATGCCGCCGCCCGTTACATCGAGGCCCGCTTGAGCAAATTCGCCAAGGAAGTGGTCTTCGACCCGAAAATCACAAATTGGATGAACAGCTACGACGGACGCAACCAGGAGCCTACTGAGCTTCCGGTGCGTTTTCCTCTGCTGCTCGCCCAGGGAACCGACGGAATCGGTGTGGGAATGTCGTCCAAAATACTTCCGCACAACTTCAACGAACTTATCGATGCTTCCATTGCGATACTCCGTGGCAAGCCTTATGAACTTTACCCGGACTTCCCTACCGGAGGCTACGCCGACTGCTCCAAATACCTCAACGGACGCAGGGGCGGAGTGGTGAAAGTAAGAGCCAAGATCGAAAAGATAGACAAGAGCACCATCTCCATCACCCAACTCCCATATACCAAAACCACGGAGATGATAAAGGACTCCCTGATAAGGGCAAAGGACAAGGGCAAGATCAAGTTCAAGAAAATCGACGACCTCACCACCAACAAGGTAGAGATACTCATACACCTGCCCTCAGACGTGTCGCCGGACAAGACCATAGATGCTCTCTATGCCTTCACCGACTGCGAAACCACCATCAGGCCAAACGCCTGCGTGATCAGGGACAACAAACCGGCCTTCATCTCGGTGAACGAAATCCTGGAATACAGCACCTGGCACACCCGCGACCTGTTGCTCGCCCAGCTCAACTACAAGCTCAATGAACTGGAGCAGAACTGGCATTACACCTCCCTCGAAAAAATCTTCTTCGAGAACAGGATATACAAAGTCCTCGAGCAGGAGCACCCTTCCTGGGAAGCCCAGAAGCAGGAAATCCTGTGCAGGATGAAAGAATACGAAAGCCTTCTGCACAAGGAAATTACGATGGAGGACATAGACCGCCTTGTGGAGAAGCCTGTGCGCAAGATCTCCAATTTCGATACAAAACAGCTGGACATCAAAATCCAGGAGCTCGAAAAGGAGATGGAAAAGGTACGCTTCGACATTGAGCACATCATAGACTTCACCATAAACTGGTTCTCTTCCCTCAAGCAGAAATACGGCAAGGACTTCCCTCGCCTTACCGAGCTCACCGGCTTCGAGACCATTACGGCGACCAAGGTCATAAGCAACAATGCCAAGCTCTATGCCAACTTTGCCGAGGGCTTCGTGGGAATGAACCTCAAAAAGGAAGACGGTGTGCAGTTCATCAGCGACTGCTCCGACCTTTCGGAGGTGATTGTCATCCGCAAAGACGGAAAATACAAAGTTTCCAAGATCGCCGACAAAGCTTTCTTCGGCAAGGACCTCATATATGTGGGAGTGTTCAACCGCAACGACACCCGCACCACTTACAATGTGATTTACAGGGTGGGCAAGACGAGCATCTACTATGCCAAGCGTTTCTCCATAACCTCGGTTACTAGAGACAGGGAGTACGACATAAGCACGGGCGAAGAAGGCTCGCAGATTATATGGTTCACAGTGAACCACAATGCCGAAGCGGAAACCGTGAAGGTGCAGCTCAGGCCTAAAGCCAAGCTCAAGAAGACCAGCTTCGAGTACGACTTCTCCCAGCTTGCCATAAAAGGCAAGACCTCGAGAGGCAACCTCGTGAGCAAAAACGCCATACACAAGATTACGCTCAAGGCGGCCGGAGTTTCCACCATTTCGGGCAAGGACATCTGGTACGATTCCGACATACAGAAGCTCAACGACGAGCAGAGGGGCCTTTATTTAGGAGCATTCAACTCCGACGACAAGGTTCTCGCAATCTTCTCGAACGGCAGCTTCTACACCACGAGCTTCGACCTCTCGAACCGTTATCAAGGCGACGTGATAAAAATCGAAAAGCTCGACACCAACAAGACCTACACCGCCCTCTACTACGACGGAGCCACCAAGTGCTACTATGTAAAGCGTTTCTCCTTTGTGGTGAGCGACAATACTCCGATGAGCTTCATTTCCGATGCTCCGAAGTCGCGTCTTGTGGATTTGAGCGACGATCTCTACCCTCAGTACCTTGTGACCTTCGGAGGCAAGTCCGAGCACAGGGAAGCCGAAGCCATCGATGCCGAAAGCTGGATTGCCAAAAAAGGCATAACGGCCAAAGGCAAGAAGTGCCATGAAAGGGAAATAAAGAAAGTTGAATTCATCGAGCCTCTGCAGAAGGAAGAGCCTGCCGAAGAGCAAGAACAGGAGCCGATGATAAAGATAGATTTCAATGTGGATTCCGAGCTGGAGAACAGCGAGGAAAACCTCGACATAATTGAGCCGACACTGTTTTGATAATTAGTCTTACCGGTTTTATGTTCAGCGGAAAAAGCTGTGTGGGAGAGAGACTTGCTCTTGCCCTGGGCTGGGATTTCGTGGATTTGGACCGGTACATAGAGCAGAAATGCGCACGCAGCATAAATGAGATCTTCGCCCTTCAGGGAGAAGACGGCTTCCGTGCCATAGAGGCCGAAGCCCTCAGGGACCAGGTGGTGATGCACCAGCTGCAGGGACGCGACCTCGTGCTGTCCTTAGGCGGAGGAAGCCTGCAGAGCTACTGCCTCCGGCCTTTGATTCTGGAACAGACCCTCTGCATCTGGCTCAAGACTTCTGCCGATATTTTGCGCCGGCGAATGGCCGGGCACGTGCAGGAGTGCGGGACCCGTCCTCTGCTCAAACGCCTTCTCAACGAAGAGGGAGCTTTGGAAGAGCTGCTTGCCGAAAGGGAGAAAATCTATTCGCTTGCGCCTCTTGTTCTTGAGAGCAGTCCGGACGATACCCCCGACAGCCTTGCCTCCAGGGCACTTGAATTGATTAAAGAGACAAAAAATGAATAAAGAGAACAAATGGCAGATCAGCGAGCCGGCCGATTCCGAAAAGGTCGAGCGCCTGAGCACTGAGGTCGGAATCGACAAGGTTCTGGCCGATTTGCTCGTGAAGCGCGGCGTGGAGACCTTCGAGCAGGCGCGGGCTTTCTTCCGCCCCGATTTGGGGAAGCTGCACGATCCTTTCCTGATGAAGGATATGGACAAGGCTGTCCAAAGGCTGCATTCCGCCATAGAGAACAGAGAAAAAATCCTGGTTTACGGCGACTACGACGTGGACGGAACCACGGCCGTGGCCCTGCTCTACAAATTTCTCAGCCGTTTTTCATCCAAAGTCGATTTCTACATCCCCGACCGCTACGACGAAGGCTACGGCCTCTCCTCCAAGGGAGTGCAGTGGGCAAAAGACAATGGCTTCAGCCTGCTGATTACTGTTGACTGCGGCATAAAGGCCGTGCAAAAAGTGCAGATGGCTTCCGAACTGGGAATAGATGTGATTATCTGCGATCATCATCTTCCCGATGAAAGCCTTCCGCAGGCCGTGGCTGTGCTGGACCCGAAAAGGGAGGACTGCAACTACCCTTTCGACGACCTCTCCGGCTGCGGAGTCGGCTTCAAACTGGCCCAGGCCTACTGCCAGCGCTACGGAATCGAATTTGAGAGCCTGCTTCCGCTGCTCGACCTGCTGGTTGTGAGCATAGCATCGGACCTGGTGAGCATGGTGGGAGAAAACCGCATCCTCGCACATTTCGGACTCAAGTGCCTGAACGAGAACCCAAGCAAGGGGCTCAAGGCCATGGTCGAGCTGTCCGGACTGGAACTTGGGCACCTGAGCGTGGACGACATCGTCTTCAAAATCGGCCCGAGAATAAATGCCGCCGGACGAATGGAGAGCGGAAGGCTGGCCGTTCAGCTGCTTACCGCCACCGACAGCACCAGCGCAATGAAAATCGGCGAGCAGATCAACAACAATAACAACGAGCGCAAGAATGTGGACAGGGAAATCACCCGCGAGGCCATAAAGATGGTGGAAAGCGGCAACTGCCTTGCCTGCAAGCACGCTACAATAGTCTATAACCCGAACTGGAGCAAGGGCGTGGTGGGAATCGTGGCATCGCGTCTGGTGGAAGCCTTCTACAAACCAACGGTGGTGCTGACCCGCTCCAACGGCTTCGTCACCGGATCGGCCAGAAGCGTTCAGGGTTTCGACCTCTACTCTTCGATAGAGAGCTGCGCCGACCTGCTGGAGAATTTCGGAGGCCACGTATATGCGGCAGGCCTCACCCTCAAGGAGGAGAACCTCGGCGAGTTCGCGCGCAGGATGGAAGCCTTCATCGAAAGCAATATCACCAAGCAGATGCAGACTCCGGTAATCGACATCGATGCCAAAATCGACTTCACCCAGATTACCCCGAAGTTCTTCCGCATCCTCAAGCAGTTCCAGCCTTTCGGCCCGGGCAACAGCAATCCGGTTTTCGAGACCGATGCTGTCTGTGACGACGGCAGCGGACGCAAGGTGGGTGAAGGCGGCAAGCATCTCAAGCTCGACCTCATTCAGGAAGACTACTCGCGCTCCATCCCAGCAATAGCCTTCAACAAATGCGAGTACTTCGAATACATACGCCACGGCAACCCTTTCAATGTGTGCTACAGCATAGTTGAGAACTACTACCGCGGCAACAGCAGCATACAGCTCAGAATTAAGGATATACAAGAGAAAGAAGAAGATATTTGATTATGATACAAGAATTCAGCGAACAAGAAATCATCCGACGCGAGTCGTTGGCCAAGCTGCGCGAACTGGGAATAGAGCCCTATCCCGCAGCACTTTATCCCGTAAACACCAATGCAAAGCAGATTGCCGATGAATTTTCACCGGAAAAGGGCAATTTCCAGGATGTCTGCCTGGCAGGGCGCATTATGAGCCGCCGCATTATGGGCGCCGCCTCCTTCGGCGAGCTCCAGGACGAAAGCGGACGCATCCAGATTTATGTCAAGAGGGACGAAATCTGCCCAGACGAAGACAAGACAATGTACAACACCGTGTGGAAGAAACTCCTCGACATCGGTGACATCATCGGAATCAAGGGTTTTGCTTTCTACACCCAGACAGGCCAGCTGAGCGTCCATGTGAAGGAACTCACCCTGTTGAGCAAGTCCCTGAGGGTTCTCCCAATCGTGAAGGAACTCGATGGACAGGTTTTCGATGCCTTTACCGATCCTGAACTGCGCTACCGCCAGAGATATGTGGACCTCATCGTGAATCCGCAGGTGAAAGACGTGTTTGTGAAGAGGGCACAGATTATTGCCACAATGCGCGAATACTTCAACCAGGCAGGCTGCCTTGAAGTGGAAACCCCTATCCTGCAGAACATTCCGGGAGGAGCTACGGCAAGGCCTTTCATCACCCACCACAACGCTCTGGACATTCCTCTCTACCTGCGTATTGCCAATGAGCTCTACCTCAAGAGGCTTATTGTAGGCGGATTCAACGGAGTTTATGAGTTTGCCAAAGACTTCCGCAACGAGGGTATGGACAAGACCCACAACCCGGAATTCACCTGTATGGAAATCTATGTTGCCTACAAGGACTATATCTGGATGATGGAATTCATCGAAAAGCTCCTGGGCATTATCGCAGTCAAGGTGAACGGAAGCAGCAAGGTTAAAATCGGCGAGCACGAAGTGGATTTTGCAGGTCCTTTCCGCCGCCTCCCTATGCTCGAAGCCATCAAGGAATATGCAGGAGTTGACATCAAGGGTATGGACGAGGACCAGCTCCGCGAAGTGTGCAAGCAGCTTCACGTGGAAGTGGAGCCAAGTTACGGCAAGGGCAAACTGATCGATGCCATCTTCGGGGAATACTGCGAGGACAAGCTCATCCAGCCTACCTTCATCACCGACTATCCTGTGGAAATGTCGCCTCTTACCAAAAGACACAGGGAGGACAGCAGCCTCACCGAGCGTTTCGAGCTCTTTGTCTGCGGAAAGGAACTTGCCAACGCCTACTCCGAGCTCAACGACCCTATCGACCAGCTTGAGCGCTTCGAAGAGCAGGCAGCCCTCAAGAGCAAGGGTGACGACGAGGCAATGTACATCGATATGGACTTTGTAAGGGCTTTGGAATACGGTATGCCTCCAACCTCAGGACTCGGAATGGGAATCGACCGCCTCACAATGTTCATGACCGGCCAGACCACCATCCAGGATGTACTATTCTTCCCTCAGATGAGGCCCGAGAAAATGGACTAGGCAGTTTTTCTTGCTTTCCTTAAGAATTTCGGAGTTGCGCTGCTGCAAAAGTTGCGCAACTCTTTTTTGTGCACCAAGATAAGTGCCGTTCAGGGCTATGGCGCCGCCCAAAATGCCGCTCACATAACAGCCCGAGGAAATCTGGCTCACTATCCAGAGTACGGAAAGGGCATTGAGAGAAGTGGACAGTAGTCCCTCCCATGGCTCATCTACGTAAACATATCCTGCCGGAACAAGAAAGGTGAGGAACATTGCAGCCCATTCGCTTTTGAGTTTGGGCTGAACATAGCCTGTGTCCACCCCGGCCTCTTCAAGGAAGGAAAGTGCGGCATCGTAATCCTCCAGAAGATATGCGCAACAGGCCTGGCGCTGAAGCACTTCGCTCCTCTGCTCCGGCCTCAGGGCAAACATGCGCAGGCGGCCAAGAGCCTCCATCTCCTGGCGGTAGAGCTGCTGTGAATGCAGAATACGGGCCTTCTCAAGCAGGGCCTGATTGGCCTGCCGGGGCGTTTCGGCCTCGAACACCGCTTTCTCGCAAAGGCTCGCCATATAGAGGCTGTCGGCATCCTGTCCCCTAAGGGAAAAGGCTGCGGACAGGAATATGGATATTGAAAACAATAGTGTTGTCCTGCGCATTTTCGAGGTAATTATTATACAGACCCACAGATACGTAGCTCCCGTAGATATTGCCTACATAAAGCAGTGCACCTATGGTGGTGAATACTATGCTGCGCCAGTCCTGCGGGCCGCGCTTTATACAGTTGTCTGCAGCAATGGCTGCAGTGGCTCCTATGCAAAGGAAAGAGGCGAATGCTTCACCGTAGCATTTGCTGTAGATTTTCCCCAGTCCCGGGACAATGGCCGATGCAGCCGCGGCAAGTGCCGGACTCTTTTTGCGGCTTTCGTAGCGGCTGCGGTAAATGTCGTCGAAAAGCTTTTCCCCGTCGGCAAGAGCATAGGAGGAATAGCTGAAATTGGCAGCGGCCTGCCTGTAGGCGTGTGCATCGTCCTCAAGAAGAGAAAGGGCTGCAAGTTCGTACTGGCAGAGCTCCTGCCAGCTGCCGCTATAGCTCTGCAGACGGCTGCGGGCCTGTTGGAAACGGCCGAGATAGGCATCACATACGGTGCTGAAGAACAGGCTTTTCTCAAAATAGGAGGAAGTGTCGGGAACCCTGTCGAAATAGTCCACCGCCTGCTCGAGGCTGTTGGCGGTGTAGAGGGCCAGGCCTTTGTAGAAGTCCAGGCTGTCCGATGCCTCAAAAGCGCTACCGAAGAGGTAGTAAACGGCATCGGAAGAAAGGGAGTTGCCAAGAAGATAATCGATAAAGGCAGCATCGGCTCCAAGAGGCCGGGAACTCCCCTTGGGAAGGAAGGAATCAAGCTCAAAATGCTGCTGCTTCAGCGGCTCGGGAACGGGGCCGAAGATATTTTCATGGATTTTGCCGTCGGAGCAGAGGAAGGGACTTTGGGCAGCTCCTACCTGGGAATTGCGGACTACCCTGTCGGAAGTGGCGAGTACGGCCTTAAGCAGACCTTCTTCCTTGAGCGCCTGTTCAAAAAAAACAGTGTTGGAAGGCTCGAAATAATTGCCCAGACCGAGTTGGGCCCGCACGAGCTGATAAAAATCCTGCTGTGCGGAACAGGAAAGGCTAAAAAGGAGAAAAAATATAAGACTCAGACGGCGGAATTTCATTGCGCCTTCTGTTTCTGCACATCAAGAGGACGTGCGTTCTCGGGAACAGTAAATTCGAAAAGAGGATCGTCACCATCCAGTTCTATATTGCTGTATATGCTGCGGATGATGGTGGAATCTTTAGGGGAATTATAGATTATCTGGGTGGAGCGGCAAGGGAATGGCATATAGCCAACTTCCTGATATTTTGAATAGTACACCTTTTGCGTAGGCTGGCCGTCTGGAGTGAGGGTGGCCGAGTAGATAGGAAGATAGTCCTGATATACGATTTCGCAGAGGGGAGGAAGTTCCACCCGCTGTGTCTTGTAGGTCTTTTTTACCAGACCGTCGGGCAGGCGCTCAGTGCTGAGCAGCTGATAGCCCTGCATAGTGAGGCCGAGGTCATCGAAACGGCCGAGCAGGAAAATGCTCAGGAGCTCGTCCCGGGACGTGAATGCTCCCGTATTGTCCACATAGACCTCGTTACTTGATGGAAAATACATCTTGCTTTCCCCTAAAGTGTTGCAGAGCAGGATGTACTCTATTGGTTTGTGAAAAGAAACCACCAAGCGCCCATTGTTGGTACAATAGACGCTTTTGGTGGTTGTCGAAACATTGTTTTTTACTACTGTCTTGACCTCAACATCGGCCGATATCCTGCGCTGTGCGTGAAGGGCCGTGCTCAAAGGCAGAAGCGACAGCAGAAAAACAACAAGCCTTTTGGACATAAATTAGATTATGTTTGCCCACATCAGCCAGCGGCCGTTGTTGCAATATTGTTTGATGTCGTTGTTGAGAACGCCGATAAGGAGCATTACCCAGTCAATTACATATACAACACCGAAACCGGCACCGGTTACAATATTGAGAATAACAGCAAGGATGCTGGTTCCCATATACATACGATGAACTGCAAGCCAGCTGGTAGGAGGAACTACAGCAAGAACGAAAGCAAGAATCGGCTGTGGCTGCATACCGAAGTTGAGGGTTGCCGCCTGAATGTCGGTGGCTGAGCTCTCAAGTGTAAGAGGACTTACTTCAGCTGCCATTTCAATTGTAGCGTCGATAGCCTGCTCATCAATAGTGTAATTGTTTGCAGATGCAACAAGGCCGAATGCCAGAACGGCAACAAGGCTCATAATAACTTTTTTCATTTGATTTGGATTTTAGTTAATAAACTGTTTCTTTGTAATCACAAATATAAGTAAATTTGTAAACAAATAAACACAAAAGATGGAAAATTACGGAAAATATATTTCCAGTCCCCAGAACCCTAAAATCAAACAGATTCTTGAATTGCAGGCCAAATCATCGGCCCGCAGGAAGGAGGGGCTGTTTGTGGTAGAAGGAGCAAGGGAAATCGGGCACTGTCTGGAAGCCGGCTTCGAAATCCGCAGCATCTTCCACTGCCCTTCCATAATGGGTCGCAGCGCCGCAGCAATGGAACTGGACCCCTCAATCGTGCACTCGGGCTGCAGTTTTGAAATCAGCGAGCAGGTTTACAACAAGCTGGCTTACCGTGAAAGCACGGAAGGAATCATTGCAGTATTCCATCAGCGCAACATCAGTTTGGAGAATCTCAAGCTCAGCGACAATCCTCTCATTATAGTAGTAGAGAGCGTTGAGAAACCAGGCAACTTGGGAGCCATCCTGCGCAGTGCCGATGCAGCCGGGGCCGATGCCCTCATTGTCTGCGACCCGCTTACCGACCTCTACAACCCCAATCTCATAAGAGCGAGCATAGGGGCAGCATTCAGTGTCCAGAGCGTTTGCTGCAGTTCGGAAGAATGCATCAAGTACCTGAAAGACAAGGGTATAAAAATCTTCACAGCGCAGCTTCAGGACTCTTCCCTTTACTACGACAGTCCTATGGACGGGCCTTGCGCCATTGTGATGGGCACTGAATCCACCGGTCTCAAGGACGAATTCCGCAAGGCGGCCGATGCCCACATCCGCATCCCCATGTTAGGCAAACTGGACTCTTTGAACGTATCGGTAAGCGCCGCCATCCTGCTCTTCGAAGCTGTAAGACAAAGAAACCTATGAAAAAATTCGGTCTAATCGGCTACCCCATTGCTCATTCGCAGAGCCCGATGCTTTTCAAGGAGGCCTACGGAGGAAAATATCCTTATTTTCTGATTGAGGAAGAAGATTTCGGAAAGGCCTGGCAGCGTTTTCTGGACGGAGGATTTGCTGCTATCAATGTTACTGCGCCTTTCAAGGAGATGGCTTATTCAAACGCAGACATTGCAGATGAAAGTGCAGACAGATGCCGCGCTGCCAATATCATTGTTAGGGAAGGCAGCCAGCTGCACGCCTACAACTCTGATTATCTTGCAGTAAGAAGCATATTGTCTGCTTTGGGAGAAGGGACTGTTGCCGTGATTGGAGGGGGAGGGGCCGGCAGGGCCGCCCTGCTTGCCGCCGGGGAACTTGGAAGGGATGTCCGCCTTATCAGGCACAATCAGCTTCAGGAAGAGGCTGTCTGTGCCGACATTGTAGTGTTCACGCTTCCGCAAAGTGCCCCGGGCTACGAAAACATCCGCTGCAAGCACCTTCTCGAAGCCAACTACAAAAACCCCTGCTGCCGCGCGCTGCGCGGTATTTCCCACTACACAGGTGGAGAAGTGTGGCTTCGTGAACAGGCCCGTCTGGGCTACGCTCTTATGACAGGCGAAGAACCCGCGCTGTAAACCGCCGAACTGAGCGAGGCTTTATTTTAGTCTGAGTTCCACAGGACAGTGGTCCGAGCCCAATATATCTGTGTGGATTTCCGTAGAAGCTATATTGTCTTTAAGCCTTTCGCTGACGATGAAGTAATCTATACGCCAACCCACATTCCTCTGACGTGCCGCAGCGCGATAGCTCCACCAGGAGTATTTCACTTCATCCGGATGCTGGAAGCGCCAGCTGTCGATGAAACCCTCCTTCAGAAGGGCCGTCATTCCGGCACGTTCCTCGTCCGAGAAACCTGCACTGAAATGGTTGGTGGAAGGGTTCTTGAGGTCTATCTCTTCGTGGGCCACGTTGAGGTCTCCGCACATAATCACGGGCTTGCGGGCATCGAGGCTCTTGAGGTAAGTTCTCAGGTCCTCATCCCATTTCATCCTGTAGTCCAGTCTCTTGAGTCCGTCCTGTGAATTTGGAACATAAAGATTGACAAGATAAAAATCCTCGAATTCCAGGGTCACGGCACGTCCTTCGTGGTCGTGGGAATCGTGCCCCAGACAATGGCCCAGACCTCGGGAAACCGAAAGCGGCTTCTTTTTAGTATAGATGGCTGTTCCGGCATAGCCCGGCTTGTCGGCATAGTCCCAGTAGGATTCATAGCCGGGAAATTCCAAATCTATCTGACCCTGCTGCAGTTTTGTCTCCTGAAGGCAGAAGCAGTCGGCATCGAGACTGCGGAAAATGTCGGCAAAACCCTTGCCCACCACGGCCCGCAGGCCGTTCACATTCCAACTTACAAGTTTCAAAGGCTCCATTCCACGCCGTCTTTTGTATCCTTCACCTTGATTCCAAGTTTATTGAGGCAGTCCCTGATATGGTCCGAAGTGGTCCAGTCCTTGTTGGCCTTGGCTGCGGCCCTCTGTTCGAGAACCATCTGCATAAGACCGTCTATTACCTCTGTATCGGCTCCGCCTGCAGTCTCGTCCTTGAGGCCGAGTACACCGAACACTATGTCGTTGAACAACTGGAGCAGAGTGTCGATATCGCCCTGGGCAAGTTTGATTCCTCCGGCTTTTGCGGTATTGATTATTCTTACAGCCTCAAAGAGGGCAGACAAAGCGGAAGGAGTGTTCAGATCGTCGCAAAGAGCATCGTAAACAGCATCGTAAACAGCCTTGACTTCCGCATTTTGGGCAGGGCACTCCTGCTTGTCGATTCCGAAGCCGCCTTCCTGCCCGGCAAGCGCGCCATATTTATAAACAGGCATTTTGCTGCCGGCCATAGCATAGATATCACGGGCGGCCTGCATAAGTTTGTCCAGACCTTTGGATGCTGCCTGAAGAGCCTCGTTGGAGAAATCGAGGGTTCCGCGATAATGGGCCTGAAGGATGAAGAAGCGTATGGTCATAGGGCTGTAGGCCTGCTCCAGCTTCGGATGATTTCCACTGAACATCTGAGGCAGAGTGATGAAGTTGCCAAGACTCTTCCCCATCTTTTGTCCGTTGATGGTTATCATATTGTTGTGAACCCAGTAATGCACTCCCTGTGTTCCGCGACAGGCCACGTTCTGGGCTATCTCGCATTCGTGGTGAGGGAACATAAGGTCCATTCCTCCTCCGTGGATGTCGAACTCGTTGCCGAGATACTTTTCTCCCATAACCGAGCACTCCAGATGCCAGCCCGGGAAACCTTCGCTCCAAGGTGAAGGCCAGTGCATTATATGCTCCGGCTCGGCCTTTTTCCAAAGGGCGAAATCGTAAGGGGCACGCTTGTCGCCCTGCCCGTCGAGTTCACGGGTACCTTCGAGTGTGGCATCGAGGGAACGGCCACTGAGAACGCCGTAATTGTGGTCCTCGTTGTACTTGCGCACGTCGAAATATATGCTGCCATTGCTTTCATAGGCATAGCCAGCATCGAGAATCTTCTTCACAGCCTCTATCTGCTCCACTATATGACCGCTGGCGCGCGGCTCAATGCTTGGAGGAGCCACATTGAGGGCTCTCATCGCATCGTGGTAGGCAAGGGTGTAGGTCTGCACAACTTCCATAGGCTCAAGCTGTTCGAGCCTGGCCTTCTTGGAAATCTTGTCCTCGCCTTCGTCGGCATCGTGCTCAAGATGGCCTACATCGGTGATATTGCGCACATATCTCACCTTGTAGCCAAGGTGCTGGAGGAATTTGCTGAGAACGTCGAAAGTCACACCCGGGCGTGCGTGTCCGAGATGGGCTTCGCCATAAACGGTAGGGCCGCACACATACATTCCCACTCTCCCCGGATGGAGAGGTTTGAAGACTTCTTTCTGATGGCTCAGGGTATTTGTTATTCTGAATACTCTCATTGTTATATTATTTTTCTAAACGAAATCTTTGATGTCCTGCTCACGCGACAGTGGGCACACGAGCAGTTTGCCGTTTTTGTAGGCAATGATATAATTTTCCAGGCCCACTGCTATTATCTGCAGGCCGTCTTCCACCGCGCACATGCAGTCGCGGCAGTCGTGAAGGCTCAGCTGGCCGGAGGTGATGGTGTTCCCCGAAGCATCGAGCCTGCGGTACTGGCGCACCGAGCCCCATGTTCCAAGATCGCTCCAGCCCAGATCGTGGGCTATTACATAAATATGCCGGGATTTCTCCATTACGGCAAAGTCTATTGATATTTTCTCGCAGAGAGGGAAATACTTGTCCAGGGCCTCACTTTCCTGCGCTGTGTAGAAATGAGGAGCAATCCTGTCTATCTGTTCCATAATCTGGGGAGCGTGTTCGCGCAGTTCGGAAAGGATGGTCGAGGCAGCGAAGATGAAAATTCCGGCATTCCAGAAATAGCGGCCGTCCTTGAGATAGGATTCGGCAGTCTTGAGGTCCGGTTTTTCCTTGAATTCCTCAACCTTGTGAACGATTCCGCGGCTGGCGGCGCAAGAGCGGATGTAACCGTAGCCGGTCTCCGGACGGGTAGGGTCGATACCCACGGTGACTATCCTCGGATCGGCCGATGAATCCAGAAAATCCAGAGACTTTCGGATGAGATGCGCGAAACGTTCGGTATTGAGGACAAAGGCATCGGCCGGAGTCACTACGACCTTGCAGCCGGGGTAACGCTGCTCGATTTTGCTGCAGGCATAGGCAATGCAGGGGGCTGTATTGCGGCCGGCCGGCTCGAGCAGAATCTGCTCAGAAGGGATGTCCGGCAGCTGCTCCCGGACGATGGAGGAATAGGCGCGGGATGTCACCACCCACACGTTTTCCATTGGGCATACCGGAAGGAAGCGCTCCACTGTAATCTGCAGAAGACTCCTGCCCAGACCCAGCACATCCACGAACTGCTTTGGCAGCTCCTTTGTACTCAAAGGCCAAAGACGTGAACCTACGCCTCCGGCCATTATAAGAAGATGAGTTGAAGAACTTGACATTTGCTCAGTTTTTGTCGAGCACTTCGTAAACGGAATTCTTGCTCTTGTATTCAGGCACAATTTCCTTCATCTTTGCAACTATGTCCATTTCGTTGTATCGTCCGGCGATGTCTATCAGATCAAGTATCTGCTTCTTGACATCTTCGTAGTCATACTCGCGCACAGATGCAATTCGGATCTTTTCATGGAAGGAAGGTTTGGTGGTTTCCTCCACATTGAGCACCTCCTCGTAGAGCTTTTCCCCTTCTCGAAGTCCCGTGTATTTGATTTCCACATTGTCGGCCCCGCTGAGTAGAATCATACGCTTTGCAAGATCCGCAATCCGCACGGGCTTACCCATATCGAATACAAAAATCTCGCCACCCTTACCCCTGGTTCCGGCCTCAAGCACAAGTTTGCAGGCCTCCGGGATGAGCATGAAGTAACGGATAATGTCCTTGTGAGTCACGGTAACAGGACCACCTTCAGCTATCTGCTTCTTGAAGAGAGGAATCACCGAGCCGTTGGAACCGAGCACATTGCCGAAACGTGTGGTTACATACTGGGTTTCGCCCTCAATTTTCCCTTCCTGCTCTGCCTTGTTGAGGCTCTGCACGTATATTTCGCAGATTCTCTTGGAGCAACCCATCACATTGGTTGGATTGACTGCCTTGTCGGTGGAAACCATCACGAACTTCTTGACGTGGTATTCCCTTGCAAGGTCGGCCACGTTCATGGTACCGCGGATATTGTTGTGCACAGCGGCGGAAGGATTGTCCTCCATCATAGGCACGTGCTTGTAAGCAGCGGCATGGAACACATAATCAGGCCTGTACCTGTTGAAAATCACTCTCATCCTTTCGCGGGAGTCGATACTGGTCATAAGAGTATGGGCCTTCACCTGCGGATATTCATTCGCCATCATAAGGCGGATATCGTGCTGCGGAGTCTCGGCCTGGTCCACCAGCACCATCTCCTTAGGGGAGCATTGTGCCACCTGGCGGACGATTTCGCTTCCTATGCTTCCGGCCGATCCGGTAATCATAATCACCTTACCCTCGAGCTCGGCCTTCACGGAATCCATATCTACCTGTATCTGCTCTCTCGGCAACAGGTCTTCGATACGGATTTCCTTGAGTTGTACCCTGCTTCTGTCTTCAGAATCCTCAAGGCTCTGCTCCATGAGAATCTTGACCCCGTTGTCGATTATGAGATTGTGGAGAGTTTCGTCGTCACGCATCTCGGCGCAGCGGTTCACAGGAACCAGCACAGAATGTATATTCTTGTCCTTGAATACTTTTACAAGATCTTCATTCGGAAGATAAACCTTTTCTCCCAGAAGATAGTCCAGCTTGCTGGAAGGATCGTGGGAAATGAAACCGCAAAGACGGTATTTGAGAGGTTTTTCACTGCGGATGTTCTTGGCAAGGGCAATGCCGCCATCGAGCACTCCATAAACGAGCACATTCAAAGCTTCTCCGGCAAGGAAACCGTCGTAAAGCAGTTTCACAAGCACCCTCACAGCCCACATGAGCACAATTGAGGAAAGACAGGCACTAAAGATGCAGACATTCCTCAGATGGAAGAAGAAGGTGAAGCCGCACAAATCGGTAATCAGGTTGATAATCCATACGGCAGCTGATGCAATCACTCCCGACAGGGCGATTCTTTTCAGGTCCACAAAGGAGGAGTAGCGGATGACTCCCCTGTAAGTGTGGAAAATCCTGAAGCTCACAATGTACAGGATAAGATACAAGAGCAGTGTCCTGATTAGCGGCCAGGCATTTGCAGCGGTGGCCAAAGGCCTCGAAACTATGAAAAAAGAAACGAGATAAGATAAGAGCACTATCAGGCAATCCATCAGAAGCACAATCCAGAAAGGCAGGGCCTTTTTTGAAAAATACCATTCTGACAACCTGTTTACCACATTGTTATATAGTCCCATAGGAATAATTATTTCATCTGGAGACAAAGTTACGGATATGTTTACAAATTACAAAGTAAAGGATGACAAAATTTGCCATCCCCTACTTTAAAATATTATTTTAATAAGCTTAAACTCAAAAATTTATACGAGTTCAGTCATTAAAGTTCATTGAGTTCGTCAATCATCTCGTCCTTACGGCCCACAACGATGTCCTGATAGTCCTTGAGACCGGTACCGGCAGGAATGAGGTGACCGCAGATTACATTCTCCTTGAGGCCTTCGAGAGGGTCCACACGGCCGCGGATAGCAGCTTCGCTGAGCACCTTGGTGGTTTCCTGGAAGGAAGCGGCCGAGATGAAGCTGTTGGTGCGGAGAGCGGCACGGGTAATACCCTGAAGAACAAGACGGGCAGTTGCAGGACGGGCTTCACGGGCAACGATATTCTTGAGTCCCTGACGCTGCAGCGACTCGTTCTCGCTGCGGAGCTCACGGGCACCGATGATATCACCCTGCTCGTACTTCTCGGAATCGCCCTTGTCTTCGACTACATATTTTCCGTAGATATCGTCGTTCACATCCATGAACTTGATCTTGTCCACAAGTTCTTCCTGAAGGAACTCGGTATCGCCCGGATTGGTAATCTCGACCTTGCGCATCATCTGACGCACAATGATTTCGAAGTGCTTGTCGTTGATCTTCACACCCTGCAGACGGTAAACAGCCTGAACCTCGTTCACAATGTACTCCTGAGCCTTTACAAGACCGAGGATATTGAGAATGTCGGTAGGTGAGATGCCACCATCGGAAAGCGGAGTTCCAGCCTTCACGTAATCGTCTTCCTGAACCAGAATCTGCTTGGTAAGAGGCACGAGATAGTGCTTCTCCACGCCTGAGCGGTTCTTGATGATGATTTCGCGGTTACCTCTCTTGACAGTGCCCATAATAACCTGGCCATTGATTTCGGAGAGGATTGCAGGACTGCTGCTTGGGTTGCGGGCTTCGAAGAGCTCGGTAACTCGAGGCAGACCTCCGGTGATATCGCTTGCCTTGCCGAATGCGCGAGGGATCTTGATGATGATGTCGCCTATCTTGACCTCTGCACCGTCTTCAACCATCACGTGTGCACCTACAGGCAGGTTGTACTGCTTGATGATGCTGCCGGTGGCATCGATGATATCCACAGCCGGACTCTTGGTTCTGTCCTTGCTTTCGATAATCACCTTGTCGTTGGATGAAGAGATTTCATCGGCAGAATCCTTGCGGTAGGTAACGCCCTCAATCATGTTCTCGAAACGCAGAGTACCCGCAGCCTCGACAATGGTGATTGCGTTGTATGCATCCCACTCGCAGATGCGGTCGCCCTTGTGGACGATGTCGCCATCCTTGAAGTAGAGCACTGAACCGTAAGGGATATCGTACTGCGAGAATGTGATTCCGGTATTTTCGTCCACGATGCGGAGTTCCGTCATACGTCCCACAACCACAGTCTGAACACCTGCCTCGGTTTCGCGCTCGATGGTACGGAGTTCGGAGAACTCAAGACGGCCGTCGTACTTGGAATCGATGCTTGAATCGGCTCCGGACGATGAGGCCGTACCACCCACGTGGAAGGTACGGAGGGTAAGCTGGGTACCAGGCTCACCGATGGACTGTGCTGCGATAACGCCCACAACTTCACCCTTCTCAACCATACGGCTGGTAGCGAGGTTGCGTCCGTAACATTTTGCACACACACCCTTGCGGCTTTCGCAAGTGAGCACGGAACGGATTTCCACGCTCTCGATAGGGAGTGAATCAATGAGATCGGCGTGCTTTTCACGGATTTCTTCGCCTGCACTGATGATAAGCTCACCGGTAAGAGGGTTGAAGATATCGTGAACGGAAGTACGTCCGAGAATTCTTTCACCGAGGGACTCGACAACGGTATCCTTGTCCTTGATGGCTGTTGCCACAAGTCCGCGCAAAGTGCCGCAATCTTCCTCCGTGATAATCACGTCGTGGGAAACGTCAACAAGACGGCGGGTGAGGTAACCGGCATCGGCAGTCTTCAAGGCGGTATCGGCCAAACCCTTGCGGGCACCGTGGGTACCGATGAAGTATTCGAGCACTGTCATTCCTTCCTTAAGGTTGGAGATGATAGGGTTCTCAATGATGTCGGCACCGGAAGCGCCGGCCTTCTGAGGTTTTGCCATAAGTCCACGCATACCGCAGAGCTGTTTGATCTGCTGGGTTGAACCACGGGCACCGGAGTCGAGCATCATGAATACCGGGTTGAAGCCCTGCTGGTCGGAGGAAATCTGCTTGCCCACAATGCTTGTGAGGTTGTTGTCCACCCTTGACCAGAGGTCAACGACCTTGTTGTAACGCTCCTGGTTGGTGATGAAGCCCATTGCGTAGTTGCCCTTGATCTCCTCGATGTTGCGGTAGGCCTCGTCGATAAGGGTCTGCTTTTCGGCAGGAACGATAACGTCTCCGAGGTTGAAGGAGATACCGGCATGGAAGGCCTGGTAGTAACCGAGGTTCTTGATGTCATCGAGGAACTTGGCGGTGCGGGTGACACCGGTGTACTTGATGACCTGGGTAATGATGGTACGCAGCGGCTTCTTGCCCAAAAGCTGGTTCACATAAGGAACCTCATCCGGAACATACTGGTTCACGATGATTCGGCCTGCTGTGGTCTCCACCATCTCGTAGCCCTTGGAAAGGTCCTGCTTGTCCTTTGGAAGACGGACCTTGATGAGGGCGTGCATGTCTATCTTATTGGCATCGTATGCAATAATCACATCTTCAGGGCCATAGAACGACATTCCCTGTCCCTTGGCATCCGGACGCACCTTGGTGATGTAGTAGAGTCCGAGCACCATATCCTGCGAAGGAACCGTGATAGGGGCGCCGTTGGCAGGGTTGAGGATGTTGTGCGAACCGAGCATGAGCAACTGGGCTTCCATAATGGCGGCATTGCCGAGCGGAAGGTGCACTGCCATCTGGTCACCATCGAAGTCGGCGTTGAAAGCCGTACATGCGAGAGGGTGCAGCTGGATGGCTTTTCCTTCAATCATTCGCGGCTGGAAGGCCTGGATACCCAGACGGTGAAGGGTAGGTGCGCGGTTGAGGAGCACCGGATGGCCCTTCATCACATTTTCGAGGATGTCCCAGATCACTGGATCCTTGCGGTCCACAATCTTCTTGGCCGATTTCACCGTCTTCACAATACCGCGCTCAATGAGCTTGCGGATGATGAACGGCTTGTAAAGCTCGGCAGCCATATATTTAGGAAGACCGCATTCGTGCATGTTGAGCTCAGGACCTACGACGATAACCGAACGTGCCGAATAATCGACGCGCTTACCGAGGAGGTTCTGACGGAAGCGGCCCTGCTTGCCCTTGAGGGAATCGGACAAGGACTTGAGAGCCCTGTT